>CAYZSQ010000012.1:0-17863 GCA_964479785.1 uncultured Methanomassiliicoccales archaeon | reverse complement strand
CATCGGTCCAAAATCGGGTATGCGGCATCCGGGGCAAAATGGTTCGTTCATTCATGCTACGACCCACTCTAAAAGACGGTCGGATCGGCCCCTTCTCTCTATGTATGTACCCGTGCACGGATTTGCTAACTTCGCTAACTCGGCCGATGTGCCAGACAATCGGGGATTTCGGTTATCATCGTAAAATCACGCTAACCTATGCTAACCCTCTTCCCCCTGAATAATGGGTGAACAAAGGCCCTGAAAACGTGAATAAAGGGTGAATAAACGGCTCCGATTGTTCACCGTCCTGACTTTGCGCGCACGCGCGCGGGCGCACGTCAACGCCCGCACCCGCGCCCTCCGAGGCCAGGCGGCCTCCCGTTGCCGCTACGATCATCCTCGGTGTATCGCATGACCGCATCTTCGAGCATCCCTGGGTCAACGATATGAACGTCGCCCTCCCATCTTTCCCGAAGAGGGGAGGGGGAGGCGAGAACAGAATGGCAAGCGAATGGGAGGAGCTGGAGAGGCTGACTAAGGAGGAGCTCATCATCGAGCTGGTCCGCATGAAGAACCTCTACGGGATGCTCCGTGAGAACATGGAGCCGGACAACCCGCTGATCCCGTACATGGAGCGCCTACGCACAACGGATGGTGACGTGTACATCGACGGACAGCGGACCACGGACGAATGGGCCGAGAGGATCGCGCTGTACGGCGCGATGCATCCGAAGGACGGCATGTTCTACTACTGCGACCTGATGGACTACGGCCTGACGAACGATCAGGCATATTCTGTGTGCGGGAAGCTTATCGCTGAGGGGAGGCTGAAGCTCCCCGAAGGCATACGCCTGGGGGATGATTTCCGATGGCACGCAGGCGCAAGTTGGACCACGAGGCCGTCGAGGTCGGACTTAGCCACGAAATCGAACCGGATGACGATCATTCTCCGGACACCGGGCGGCATCGGTCCCGGCGCATGAAGTCTATCTTGTCCGTGACGGGCCGCATCCTCTCTCCCACGTCGTCCCTGGACAGACACTCGTAGTACCTCTGAGTGGTGGCCCGGAAGGTCTTGAGGGAGAAATGGAAGCCCAAGGCCTCGCTCACGTTGCGATCATCGGGGCTATCGTATGATGGGCGTACGGATGGGAGGACCCGTCGGCCTCCACGTGGGGGAAGAGCCACAGGGAATCCGTGTTCCTGGATGCGTGGAGTTTCCTCATGTAGTGTTCCCGGGGAAACGTCGCTGTGTTACCGATTTCGATCACGAAGTAAAGTACATTGTACAATCATTCGGTGATAGCGGATTTTGTAAAGTACCCTATCCTTGCTCACAGGAGCTCCCTGAGCCTTTCGATCCTGTGCGTCAGATCGTCGATGCCGCCGGCGACCCCGGACATGAACTCGTCGTAGCGGTCCGACACGGTGGCCCCGTCAGGGGTGGCCACGATGATGCCCTGCTGCTCCAGGAGCTTCAGGGAGTACCTGACCTTGTGCTTGGGGATGCCGGTCATCTCCGACAGGCGGATGATCCCGACGGGCTGGTTGAGCTTGAGGGTCCTGAGGATGGAGATGTGCCTCTCCAGGAGCTCTATCTCATCGACGATCGAGTCCATGGGTGCCCTGTCCGTGCTCATGAGCCGATCTATCCTCCATAGTCTCCGATAAAGGGTTGGTAAAATGAAGGGATTTCGTAGGAGGTCGGCGCATCAGCGGCCGTACCACTTCTGCTTGCCCCACTTGTTGTAGTTGGCCCACCATCCCTGCACGACGGAGCCGCAGCAGTCCAGCGCCTTCTGCTCCGCGTCGGAGCCCTTGTAGGTCCTGTAGCAGTTGAGGCACTGCCACCTGAGTTCGGGCTGTTTCTCTTTCATATGGCGTGGAATCATGGAGGTGCGTATTAAAGTTTTCTTGGAGCAGGGGACATACCCAGCACCCGTCGGGCGCGTCGGAATCCCGGGCCCCGGCGGGGCCACCCAGAGACTCAGTGGACAGAATTGTCCAGAGGTCGACAGGGCTCCACTAAGAATGTTAGAGGACTTATAAATAGTTATGAAAGCATGAAGTTCGAACATGAATAGAATCAAGGTCATCAACGAGCCCTCGGAGCTTGTTCCCATGCTCAGGTCCGTTGATACACCCATCAAAAGAGATGTTTTGAAAGAGGTGACCTTGGAATGGAGAACAGCGGACGAGATCGAGCAGAAGTACGGTCCCGAGGGGAGGGACGCCATCGTCTTCTTCGAGAAGATGAAGCTGGTCGAGACGCGCTGGCTGTCCAAGGACGGCGGGTACCCCGAGAAGTCGTACCATACATACTACACCTCGTTCAGCATCAACGCCCAGTGGCCGGTCTACGAGATCAGCGATGTCCTGACCGCCGCCATGATGGGCAACGAGGAGTTCGCCGAGATCGAGGCGGGGATCCTGGAGCAGGTCGGGAAGGACGGCCGCTTCTCCGGGGACATCGCCGAGGCCCTCGGCCTGTCGTCGACCATGTTGAAGAGCCTCGTCCGCAGGTCCGTGAAGATGGACTACCGCGGGCACAGGATCGAGCTCATCCACGAAGAGTAATCAGATGGCTGATATCTGGATTATGAGGATCGGCCATCGTCCTCAGCGCGACAAGAGAGTGACCACTCATGTGGCCCTCTCCTCCCGCGCGCTGGGGGCCAGGGGGATATACGTCGACACCGAGGACCCCGTGCTGGAGGAGAACGTCCGCAGCGTGGTCCGGAGGTTCGGAGGCGACTACACCATCCGCACCGGGGTCACCTGGAAGGAGGCCGTCAGGGACTTCGGGGGTAAGGTGGTCCATCTGACCATGTACGGCCAGAGGGTGGACGAGGCGCTGCCGCGGATACCCCGCGACGAGGACATCATGATCGTGGTCGGGGCGGAGAAGGTCCCGGCCGAGGTGTACCAGAGGGCGGACTTCAACGTCTCCGTGGGGAACCAGCCCCATTCGGAGATCGCCGCGCTGGCGATATTCCTGGACAGGTTCACCGGCGGGCAGGCCCTGTACACCGACCGCGGAGGGGAGTTGGAAGTGGTCCCGAACGAGAGGGGGAAGACGGTTGTCGAGCATTCCCACCGAGGTCGACTGCATCGAGATGCTCCTGGACGCCGGCTGCCGGCGCAGGGTGATAGTGCACTGCTGCACCGTGGAGGCCGTGGCCAAGGAGATTGCCGGGAGGATCGACGGGGCCGACATGGGGCTCGTCATGGCCGGGGCGCTGCTCCACGACATCGGCAGGTCCGTGGACCACTCGATCATGCACGCCTACATCGGTTCGGAGATCGTCCGGGCCAGGGGGCTGCCCCGGGAGCTGGTGGACATCGTGAGGAAGCACACCGGCGCCGGTCTGGACGACGAGGACGTCCGGGAGCTGGGGCTGCCGCCGGGCGACTACATGCCCCGCACCCTGGAGGAGAAGATCGTGGCCCACGCGGACAACATGGTCAGCGACAACAGGGTGGTGGACCACATGCACTCCGTGGGGAAGCTGAGGAACAAGGGTGCCGACCGCGGCGCGGACAGGATCGAGGCCCTCCACAGGGAGCTGTCCGACTACTACGGCGAGGACCTGGACGTCATCCCCGACAGGATCGGGCACTACCCGAGGCTGCCTCTGGCGAAGGAGTTCGACCTTCTCGACGTAAACCCGCTTAAACGCCGGCCGGCCCACTGACGCCCTTTTAAGTCGGGTCCCAGATACGGTGACAGGGTGAACCGAATGGTCACGGAACTCAACGAATCCGACTTCGACTCCTACGTGGAGTCCAACCGCATCGCCATCATCGACTGCTGGGCCCCCTGGTGCGGACCCTGCAGGCGCATGGGGCCCATAATCGAGGAGCTCGCCGCCGAGCTGGAGGGCAAGGTGGGAGTGGCCAAGCTCAACACCGACGAGAACCAGGCGATCGCCGTCAGGTTCAACATCAACGCCATACCGACCCTCCTGGTGTTCAAGGACAGGGTCCTGGTGGACCAGCTGGTGGGACTCAGGCCCAAGGAAGACATCCTCGCCTACGTGGGAACCCTGTGATGGAAGCCGACGTGGCGATCATCGGCATGGGGCCGGCCGGCCTGCAGGCGGCCATCCACGCCTCCCGCAGGAAGGCATCCACGGTGGTCGTCGGGAAGCCCGGTGCCAGCGCCGCCTCCGGGGCCGAGATGGACAACTACTTCGGCACGGGCAGCGTGTCCGGGGACGACCTCATAGCCAGGGGCATGGCCCAGGCGGAGTCCACCGGCGCGGTCCTTGTCAGGGAGAACGTCATATCCGCCGGCAGGTCCGGGGACTCCTTCGAGCTGAGGCTGGAGGGAGGCGACGTCGTATCCGCCAAGGCGGTGGTCATCGCCACCGGGGTCTCCCGCACCAAGCTGGGGATCCCGGGGGAGAAGGAGCTCTTCGGCAAGGGAGTGAGCTACTGCGCGGTGTGCGACTGCGGATTCTACCGGGGGCGCAGGGTGGTCATCGTCGGAAACGAGTCCGAGGCCGCCGTGTCCGCGGAGATGATGACGGGCTTCGCGTCCGAGACCTCGTGGGTGGCCTGGGACCTGCAGGCCAGCCCGGTGCTGGTGTCCAAGGCCAGGGACGCCGGCGTCCCCATCCACGGGTCCAGGCCCAAGGCGGTGCTGGGGACCGACAGGGTGGAGGGTCTGGAGCTGGAGGACGGTACGGTCATCCCGGCCGACGGGGTGTTCATAGAGCTGGGGGCCAGGTCCTCCGCGGACATCGCCATGGACCTGGACGTCATGCCCGAGACGGACGACTCCATAAAGGTCGACGGCGGCTGCGCCACGTCCGTGCCCGGCGTCTTCGCCTGCGGGGACGTCACCGGGAGGCCGTGGCAGGTGGCCAAGGCCGTGGGCCAGGGATGCGTCGCAGGCACCAACGCGGCGGCGTACGCGAAGGGGGAGAGATGACTGTAAACGATCTGATCGCGGGGATGCTCAGGGAGGACGGGGGCTTCCAGAAGGCCTTCCGCAGCATCCTGGAGGACGAGCTGGACATGTCGCTCAACGAGTTCTGCCAGCTCTCCGGGATATCCCAGAGCACCATGTACAAGATACTGGAGGACAAGCGGGAGCCGAACCTGAGGACGGTGAGGCAGGTGATCAAGTCCCTGAAGATACTCATGGAGCCGGAGGACTCCCACTTCATCGCCGTGATAGCGTTCACCGCGGTGCTGGAGAACCTCCCCAGGTCCATCGACATGGACGGGCTCACGGTGAGCGTCAGGGAGTACCCGGTCTCCACGGTGGAGGACGCCATCATCGCGGCGGTCCGCGCCGAGCGCGACGGCGCCCTCGGAGTGGTGTGCGCGCCCATAGTGGCGCCCACGATCGAGAAGGTGATCTCCATCCCGGTGTCCAGGGTCATCCCCACCACCAGCGTCCTGCTGGCCGTGGACAGGTTGAAGGACCTGGTGTGACCGAATAAAGCACCCGACGCTCAAATTTAAAATAGTAGCTTAACACTGGGCTCATGAGGCGGTCAACTGTTCGAACTCCAGGTGGTCAGCAACACCCCCATGAACGGGGTGGACGACGTGAACGTCGTCGCCGAGACACTTCTAGTGCAGATAGGCTACCTTCCGAAGGGGTACGATCCCAAGACCGGGGCGATCGCCGTCAGGGACAGCGTCCCGTACCGTCTGTTCATGGATCATTTCATGGCGCATCCCTCCAAGGCATGGACCGTGGAGGAGCTGGCCGCGCTCCTGGGCACCACGAAGCCCACGATCTACAGGCACATAAACAAGCTGAAGTCGATGGACCTGCTGGAGGCCATGGACGTGGAGTACGACGGTCAGATGCGCAAGGGCTACCGCATAAGGTTCGGCGACCTGACCAAGGCCTGGAGCTTCACCGAGGCCAACGTCGCCATGGCCATGGAGAACTACCGCAAGACCGTAGTGCACTTCCAGGAGCTCACTCAGAGGAGATGAGGACAATGGCGAACGAGTTCAACATCGCGCCCGGTGCGGTGTTCGACGTCACCTGGAGGCCGTCCAGGGACGAGGCCCGCGAGTTCAGGGGCACGTACAGGGGGATGTCCGTCATAGGCACCGAGACCGCGCTGGTCTTCGATGTGGACGGCACGATAAGGTACCTCCCCGCCGCGGCGGTGGCCTGCATGGACCAGGTGGAGGCGGCCCCCGACGACCGCGAGTCCAGGAAGGCCGACGACGGCAGCGTTTTCTATGGCTGAGCCGGACGTGGCCGCGTTCTCCAAGGAGATCATAGACGCGGTGAAGGGAGGGAGGGTCGCCGACCGCGACCAGCTTCAGAACCTCAAGCTCAAGCTCTGCAAGCGCCACGGCCTGGAGGAGGTGCCCCCGAACTCCGACATACTGGCCAACGTGGATCCTGAGGACCGGGCGCTCCTCACGCCGTTCCTGGTGAAGAAGCCCACCCGCACCATCAGCGGCGTCGCGGTGGTGGCCGTGATGACGTCACCCCACGACTGTCCCCACGGCAGGTGCTCGTTCTGCCCCGGAGGGGTGTCCAACCAGTCGCCCCAGTCCTACACCGGCAAGGAGCCGGCCGCCCGCAGGGCCGGGAGGAACGGGTACGATCCCTGGAGGCAGGTCACCGACAGGGTGACGCAGCTGACGGAGATCGGCCACAGGACCGACAAGATAGACCTGATAATCATGGGCGGGACCTTCACCAGCCGGGACCCGGAGTACCAGGAGTGGTTCGTCCGCAGGTGCTTCGACGCCCTCAACGGTGTGGACTCCGGGACGCTGGAGGAGGCCCAGAGGCTCAACGAGGCGTCCGCCCACAGGTGCGTCGGTCTCACGGTGGAGACCCGCCCCGACGTGTTCACGTCGGAGCAGATCGAGAGGGCCATGTCCCTCGGGGCCACCAGGGTGGAGCTGGGGGTGCAGATCCTGGACGACGGCGTCCTGGCGGGGGTGGACAGGGGCCACGGCACCGAGGAGGTCCGCCGCTGCACCAGGGAGTGCAAGGAGCACGGCCTGAAGGTGTGCTACCACATCATGCCCGGACTGCCCGGGTCGTCGCCGGAGAACGACTACCAATGCTTCAGGAAGGTGTTCGACGACCCCGACTACAGGCCGGACATGCTGAAGTTCTACCCCCTGCTGGTGGTCGCCGGCACGAAGCTGTACGACATGTGGGCGAGGGGGGAGTACAGCCCGTACCTGGAGGACACCGCCGTGGAGCTGCTGTCCCGCATGAAGGCCACCGTGCCGGAGTACGTGCGCATCCAGCGCATCCAGAGGGACATACCCGTGACGGAGGTCTCCGCGGGGATAAGGAAGAGCAACATCCGCCAGCTCGTCGCGGACCACATGCGCGCCAAGGGCATGGCCTGCAGGTGCATCCGCTGCAGGGAGGTGGGGCACACCGGCGCGGTGCTGGAGGATCCCGGGAGGGTCGGGATGAGGGACACCGTCTACGAGTCCTGCGGCGGCACGGAGCACTTCGTGGCCCTGGAGTACGGGGACTCCGTCATAGGGTACGTCAGGGTCAGGATCGACTCGGGACCGGCGGCCACGATCAGGGAGCTGAAGGTGTTCGGCAGGGTCGCCGCGATCGGCGACGATGGGGAGGACTGGCAGCACAGGGGCTTCGGCAGGGAGCTCGTCGCCGAGGCGGAGCGGCTGGCCAGGGAGTCCGGGAAGTCCCGCATCAGGGTGACCAGCGGGGTCGGCGTCAGAGGCTACTACAGATCGCTGGGCTTCGACTACGACCTGCCCTACATGGCGAAGGACCTCTGAGAGGGTTCCAGGCGGGCACAGTACCCTGGCAGATCTTCCGCGTCTTCTTCTGCATATCCCTCATCTTCATGAAGAAGACCGTGAAGAACTGGAAGATCGTGTCGTTGATAGACGAGGGCCTCGTCGAACGGACCGTGCCGGATCTCACAAGAAGCATGAAGCGGAGATGCCGCACCACGGAGGCGGGGATGAGAAGGCTCGGTCGAGTCGTGTCCGACGCGGTCAGCCGTAGAAGGGGACGTTGTCCCAGCCGGTGCGGCGCCTCTTCATGTCGCGCCCCATCTTCAGATAGCTGTCGAAGGTGGCCTGGTCCACCGACGGCACGGTCCTCATGAGGGCGGCCCTGAAGTCGTCCATGGTCACCTCCGACGCATCCCTGTCCTTGCGGTAGGCGCTCAGGGCGGCCTCCCTGCACAGCGCCGCCAGGTCCGCTCCCACATAGCCGTCGGTCACCGATGCGAGCCATGGCAGGTCCACGTCCGGGGCCAGGGGCATCCTCCTGGTGTGGACGCCCAGGATGTTCAGGCGGGAGCCCTCGTCCGGCTTGCCGACCAGCACCATCCTGTCGAACCTGCCCGGCCTCAGCAGGGCCGGGTCGATCATGTCCGGCCGGTTGGTGGCCGCCATGACGGTTACGTTCTTCATGCTCTCCACCCCGTCCATGGAGGTCAGCAGCTGGGCCACCACCCTCTCCCAGGCGGAGCCGTCGCCCGAGCCGCGGACGGGCGCTATGGAGTCGATCTCGTCGAAGAATATGATGCAGGGGGCCATCAGCTTGGCCCTCTTGAAGATCTGGCGGATGGCCTTCTCGCTCTCCCCCATCCACTTGCTGGCCACCTCCGGCCCGTTCACCGAGATGAAGTTGGTGCCCGACTCGTTGGCCAGGGCCTTGGCGATCAGGGTCTTGCCGGTGCCCGGGGGCCCGTACAGCAGTATCCCCCTGCCGGGCTCGATGCCCAGCCTGTCGAACGCCGAGTTCCCCTCCTCCGGCACCAGCAGCTCCTCGATCTCCCTGCGGACGTCGTCCAGTCCCCCCACGTCCTCCCAGGTGACCTTGGGGATCTCCACCAGCACCTCCTTCATGCCGCTGGGCTCCACGTCGTTCAGGGCCTCCCTGAAGTCGTCCATGGACACCCTCATGCCCTCCAGGACCTGGGACGGCACCGGCTTGTCCAGGTCGATCTCGCCCATGCGGGTGCTGAGGCATCTCATGGCGGCCTCCCTGCACAGCGCCGCCAGGTCCGCGCCCACGAACCCCTGGGTCATGCCGGCCAGGGCCTCCACGTCCACGTCCTCGGTGAGGGGCATGTCCCTGGTGTGGACGTCCAGGATGTCGATCCTGGCACTCCTGCCCGGGACGCCTATGTCGATCTCCCTGTCGAACCTGCCCGGCCTCCTCAGGGCGGGGTCGATGGAGTCCTCGCGGTTGGTGGCCCCGATGACTATGACGTTCCCCCGGTCGCCCAGGCCGTCCATGAGGGTCAGCAGCTGGGCCACGACCCTCCTCTCCACCTCCCCGGACACCGAGTCCCGGTTGGGGGCGATGGAGTCGATCTCGTCCAGGAACACGATGCTGGGGGCGTTCTCCGAGGCCTCCTTGAATATCTCCCTCAGACGCTCCTCGCTCTGGCCGTAGTACTGGCCCATGATCTCCGGTCCGCGGACGGAGTACAGCGACGCCCCCGACTCGTTGGCCACCGCCTCGGCGATCAGGGTCTTGCCGGTGCCGGGGGGCCCGTACAGCAGCACCCCGCGGGGGGCGCCGATGCCCAGCCTGTCGAACAGCTCCGGGTGCTTCAGCGGCAGCTCGATCATCTCCCTGATGCGCCTCAGCTCCTCGTCCAGGCCCCCCACGTCATCGTAGGTCACCTGGTGGCCGGAGGAGGCCGCCGACCTGCTGGCTCCCTGCCTCTTCGGACCCTCCCTCACCACGATCCTCGTGGAGGCCGTGACCATCACCGGGCCAGGCGGGACGGTGGAGACCACCGAGAAGGTGGAGCGGTTGCCCATGAGCGCGATGTTGGGGACGATGATGTCGGTGCCGGCCACCAGCGGCCTCGCCATCAGTCCGCGGAGGAAGATGTCCTCGATGCCCTTCTCGAACCTGATGGCCTTCCCCTCGGGGATGTTGGGTGCCAGCACCACCTGCTCGGCCATGGAGGGCTCGCACCTCCTGACGGTGACGTTCTCGTCCACGCTGACGCCGGCGCTGGTCCTGGTCAGGCCGTCGATGAAGATCATCCCCTTGCCCTCGTCCTCCGGGTCGCACTTGAAGACCTTGGCCACCACGGACCTCTTGCCGACGATCTCTATGGTGTCGCCGATCTCGAGACCCAGCCTCCTCCTGGTGTCGGAGTCTATCCTGGCCCTGCCGTACCCGGCCTCGGACTGCCTCTGGGCCATGGCGACCTTGAGGACGATGGACGATGTCATTGCCATGCGTATGCGTGTCCGCGTGATTAAGCTTGGCCACCCGGGCGCGCGTACCTTAATATGGGCCCACGCGATGGCATCAGCAATGACAGTCATCGAGATCAGGATCGAACTCAAGAAGGGAGTCGCCGACCCCGAGGGTAGGAACACCAGGAAGACGCTGGAGGCGCTGGGATTCGAGGGCGTCACCGAGGTCAGGACGGTGAAGCTGTTCGAGGTCGAGACCGACGCCCCCGCCGACAGGGCCCAGGCCGAGGGGGAGGAGATGTGCCGGAGGCTTCTGGCCAACCCGGTCATCCAGAACTACAGGGTCACGGTGAGATGATCCCATGACGGGGCCGATGATCAAGCGCGACGTCCCGTTCCCACTCTGCGACGTGGACATCCTGGAGGCTTCCGACGAGGTCCTGTCGCAGGTGTCCGCGGACATGTCCCTGGGGCTCTCCCTGGACGAGATGAGGAGGATAAGGGAGTACTTCCGCGGCGAGGGCAGGAACCCCACCGACGTGGAGCTGCAGGCACTGGGACAGGCGTGGAGCGAGCACTGCTGCTACAAGAGCTCCAAGCCCATCCTGAAGGAGTTCGTCTTCGGGCTGGACAGGGACGACGTCCTGTCCAAGGGGGATGCGGGGGTCATGGTGTTCGATGACGAGTACGGCTACGCCCTGAGGATCGAGAGCCACAACCACCCCTCCGCCATCGAGCCCTACGGCGGGGCCGCCACCGGCATCGGCGGGATCCTCAGGGACGTGGTGTGCATGGGGGCGCAGCCCATAGGGCTGGCGGACCCCCTGTGCTTCGGCCCCATCGACAGGGAGGGGGAGCTCCCGGAGGGGATCAAGCACCCCAGGTACCTGGTGAGCGGGGTGGTCTCCGGCATCAGGGACTACGGGAACAGGGTGGGGATACCCACCATCACCGGCGGCTTCTTCTTCGACGAGAAGTACACCGGGAACTGCCTGGTCAACGTGGCCTGCCTCGGTATAGTGAGGAGGGAGGACCTGGCCAACAACTTCGCCGGCGGGCCCGGGGAGGTCATGATACTCGTGGGCGGCCGCACCGGCCGCGACGGGATCCACGGGGTGAACTTCGCCTCCGCGGACCTCACGGCGACATCCGAGGAGGATTCGAGGGGGGCGGTCCAGCTGGGCGATCCGATCACGAAGGAGCCGGTGATGCACGCCTGCCTCGAGGTCAACGCCAGGCACCTGATCACCGGGATGAAGGACCTGGGAGGCGGCGGTCTGAGCTGCGTGGTGGGCGAGATGGCTTTGGACGCCGGGTGCGGGGCCGACGTGGACCTGGACCTGGTGCCCCTGAAGGAGCCGGGGCTGGCGCCATGGGAGATCTGGGTCTCAGAGTCCCAGGAGCGCATGATGTGCACCTGCAGGCCGGAGCATGTGGAGGAGGTCCTGCAGACATTCGAAATGTGGGACGTGCTGGCCACACCCATCGCCAGGACCACCGATCAAAGGCGCACCCGCCTGTTCTGGAACGGCGAGAAGATATTCGACATGGACCTGGAGTTCCTCACCGGGGGACCGGTGTACAACCGGCCCTACACGCTGCCGGAGGTCTCCACCAAGGAGGGCGAGAGGTTCCCCGACCTGCCGGACGACAGGACGGTGATCCTGAGCCTCCTGTCCGACCCCAACGTGGCCTCCAAGGAGTGGGCCATAAGGCAGTACGACCACGAGGTCAGGGCGTCAACCGTGGTGCATCCCATGGTGGGTCCGATGAACGAGACCGGGCCCGGCGACGCGTCGGTGCTCAGGCCGGTCCACGACAGGTGGAGGGGCCTGGCCGCGGCGGTGGGGTGCAACCCCTGGTTCACCGAGGGCGACCCCTACAGGGGCGGCATGTCCTGCATCGACGAGGCCTGCAGGAACCTGGTGGCCGTGGGCGCCAGGCCCAACGCCTTCACCGACTGCCTGAACTTCGGGAACCCGGAGAAGCCGGAGAGGCTGGGCGAGTTCAGGGAGGCGGTCAGGGGCATAGGCGAGATCGCCAGGGCCCTGGACATACCGATCCCATCCGGGAACGTCAGCCTGTACAACGAGGCCCCCGGAGGGCACCGCATCCTGCCCACGCCCATGATCCTGGGGTGCGGGCTCATCGACGACGTGAGGAAGGCGGTGACCGCCGACTTCAAGAAGGTCGGCAGCTGCATCTTCGTGGTGGGCCGCACCAGGGACGAGATGGGGATGTCGCTGCTGTTCAGGAAGTACGGCGGGGAGCAGGGCGCCGTTCCCGGGGTGGACGTCGACCAGCTCAAGAGATGCACCGACAAGCTCCTCCAGGCGATGGGCGAGGGAATAGTCCTGAGCTGCCACGACTGCTCCGACGGAGGCATAGCCGTGGCGGTGGCGGAGATGTGCATCTCCGGCCACGTCGGG
Organism: uncultured Methanomassiliicoccales archaeon; assembly: GCA_964479785.1. Lineage (GTDB taxonomy): Archaea > Thermoplasmatota > Thermoplasmata > Methanomassiliicoccales > Methanomethylophilaceae > Methanoprimaticola. The sequence continues at coordinate 5,291 of CAYZSQ010000012.1, read as the reverse complement.
GCCGAGGTGGACCTGTCCTGCATCGACCTGGAGCTGAGGAGGAAGCTGTACTCCGAGAGCAACACCCGCTGGATAGCGGAGGTGGACGGCATGGACGTGATGAGGTTCACGGAGATCATGGGCGACGACGCCACCCTCCTGGGGATAACCAAGGGCGACGGGCTCAGGATAAAGGACAACGGCACCTTCGTGCCGCTGGATGAGATGAGACGGGCGTGGAACGACACCATCTGGAACGTCATGGGGGGTGCCGCGGAATGAGGGCGGAGGACATAAGGGTCTGCGTCATCAGGATAGAGGGCACCAACTGCGAGGACGAGATGGCCGAGGCCTTCCGTTCGGTGGGCGCCCAGGCGGAGGAGGTCCACCTGAAGCAGCTGATCGGACGCGCACCCGCCGGCATGGGGAGGAGCCTGGAGGACTACGACGTCCTGGCCTTCCCCGGAGGGTTCTCCGCCGGCGACTACGTCAGGGCGGGCGCCCTGTTCGCCGCCAGGATAAGGGCGTCCATCGGCTCCGAGCTCAGGGCGTTCGTGGAGTCGGGCAGGCCCGTGCTGGGCGTCTGCAACGGGTTCCAGATCCTGGTGGAGCTGGGCCTGCTGCCGGCCCTGGACGATGTCATGAGCGAGCGGCCCACCGCCGCCCTGTACAACAACGACTCCGGCAGGTTCGAGTGCCGGCCCACGGTCCTGAGGAACGACAACCGCGGGAAGTGCCTGTTCACCCAGGACATCCCGGAGGGGAGGATGCTCATGATCCCGTCGGCCCACGCCGAGGGGAAGCTGATGGGCATGGACCCGGACTTCGTCCAGAGGCTGGAGGACAACGACCAGGTGGTGTTCAGGTACGTGTGCCCGGACGGGTCCGACGCGGTGTACCCCTGGAACCCCAACGGGTCCCCCTCGGACATCGCCGGCATATGCAACCCCGCCGGGAACGTCATGGGCATGATGCCACATCCCGAGAGGGTCATCACCAGGTACACCCATCCGGACTGGACCAGAGGGTTCTTCGAGGAGGAGGGCGACGGGAAGGCGATCTTCCGGTCGGTGGTGAAGCATCTGGAAAGGGCCTGAGAGGATATGGGCGGGGCCTTCCCGACTGTCACCGGCCCATGTGCAGGACCTCGGTCCTCACGCAGGGCACCTTGCCCCAGAACGATATGCCGACGAGGACCACGTCCCCGCTCATGCCCATGTAGTACCTGCGGTCGTGGATCCGGGCCAGATACGCGAGTGGAGATACGACCTCGGAACCGGGGCCGCGTTGCTGACAGAATCGCGTCCTGGGTGGAGATTCCCCGAGCGAGGTGCCTGCGCAGGGACGTCAGATGTTGACCTTGACCTCGATGTGGTCCCCGTCCTCCAGGCTCAGGGTCCTCCTGAGGTGGTACTGGCAGATGATCTCGATGATGTCCACGTAATGGGACCGCTCGGGGACGACGATGGCGCAGTCGATGTTGCGGATCTTGGCCTTGTATGCGATGACGTCGCCGAAGCTCCTGCCGTCGTTGGAGAACCCCGCGATGGATACGCCCGCGATGCTCCTGATCACATCCAGCTTCCCCACGTCCTCGGGGTCCACCTGGATGTTCAGGGTGCCCTCGAAGGGCGTGAACCCCAGCTTGGACTGGAACTGGTTCTTGTAGCCTTCCTGGCAGATGTAGTACCCGCCCTCTCCCATGCCGGAGACGACCCCGCCGTGGATTGTGATGTGGTCGGTGAGCTCGAAGATCCTGCGGTACTCGTTGTACTCCTTCTTCAGGTCGTCGACGCCCTTCTGGGTGAGCTTGATGCGCTGCCTGCGTGCCCCCAGGTCGCGGACTATGTACTTCTCGTCGAGTAGCTCGAGGATCCTCTTGGAGGCGGACTGCTGACTCATCTCGAGGGCCTCGCCGAGCTCCCTGGAGGAGATGGCGATGTAATCGTCCATGGCACCCAGCAGCGCAAGTTTCCTGAGGGCGAAGGAGTACTTCTCATCCATGTCCACGGGCAACGTATCCGCTCATTTAAAGGTACCGAGGAATGCGTAGGTACCTTCAAACTATGGACATGCGACAGTGCGATCGGAGAATGGGGAAAGTGGCCCCGCAGGGCCGTTTGCCTTCAGATCCTCTCGGCGTCCACCCACCTGGTGACGGTGGGGCAGGCGGCGATGAGGATGCATCCTACGCCGATGACGGCGAGGACCATGTTCGCCCAGAGGAACGTGGCTCCGTAGAGGGCGGACAGGAGGACCGCGGCCTCGCACACGGCGGCGAGGACGAGGACCGTGCCCCCCTGGACGGGGGTGCACTTGGTGAAGGCGCCGGCCACTGCGAAGAACATGACGCAGACGAGCATGTTCAGGCCGACGAGGGACATCGAGTCCACGGTGCCGTCCCAGGCCTGGGACATCGCGGCGAGGGCGATGATCCCCCCGACCATCCCGAGGGCGGTACCGATGAGCATCTTCTTGGGCATGGCTGCCATTTTCGCACCTTCCTGATTATACGGGTCTCGTAGATTAACCCTTCCTAGCCTGGAACACCATCTTGACGCTGATGCTCAGGATCCACATCAGGGCGCATATGACGGCCACGGTCTCGGCGGCGGCCAGGCTGTTGCCGATGGCGTATCCGATGGCGACCAGGATCATGATCCCCGTGAATGCCGCGTTCAGTCTGTACCCCTCCTTGGCGTCGCCGTACCCTGAGCAGAGGGCGGCGGCCAGTATGAACACGAAGAGGAGGATGGCGATGATCAGGTGGGTGTTGCCCTGGTCGAAGTCCTTGTGGACGAATCCGATGAGCAGGAGGAGCAGTCCGGCGAAGGCCAGGAACATGCCGGAGGCGCGGTTGGCGCACTGCTCGCAGACGGCCTTGCCGAGTCCGACGATGCATATGAGGATGCCGCCGATGACGCATCCGTAGTTGAAGAGGTCCGCCGAGAGCTGGACGTCGGAGACCCCGAGATCGGAGAGGGTGTTCTCCCCGAAGATCCATGACGAGTCGCCGTAGGCGGCGATGTTGACCGCCACCGTGAAGGCGAACACGACGAAGATACCGATCGCCCCGAACGCTCCGGGGTTGCGAGTACTCACATTCATGAGGTCTGGAGATGTCCCACTTTTTATATTCGTTTCGATTGTTCCAGGACGTGTGGCTCATGCCACGGAGCGTGATTGGTTGAAGAATGTGTTCTTCGTCGGGACCGCGGGCAGCGGCAAGAGCACCCTGGTGGGTGCGTACAGGGACTGGCTGGACGACGCCGGCGTCGACTCCATCATCGTCAACATGGACCCGGGGGCGGAGACCCTGCCCTACGACCCCGATGTGGACATCCGCGAGTGGATCTCCCTGGCCGATGTCATGGAGGAGTACGGTCTCGGCCCCAACGGGGCGCAGATCGTCGCCGCCGACCTGATGGCGGTCAGCATCTCCAGCATGATGGAGGTGGTGAACACATACAAGACCGACTACGTGCTGGTGGACACCCCGGGGCAGCTGGAGCTCTTCGCCTTCAGGGAGTCCTCCGAAGTCACCGTCAGGGCCTTCGGGAGGGACGACTCCATGATCGTGTACCTCTCGGACCCGTCCCTCTGCAGGACGCCCAACGGCTTCATCTCCGCCATGACCCTGGGGGCATTGGTGCAGTTCAGGCTGCAGCTCCCGATGCTGAACCTGCTGTCCAAGTGCGACACGCTCACCGAGGACGACGAGCAGAGGATGCTGGACTGGTACTCGGTGCCGGACGTGCTGTACGGGGACCTGCTGGACTCCGACGCGCTCCCGCAGACCGTGGTGGGCATGGAGCTGTTCAAGGCCATGGAGAACACCGGCGTGTTCGGCGAGATCCGCTCGGTGTCCGCCCAGGACGGCATGGGGCTGGAGGAGATCTACGCCGCGTCCCAATTGACCTTCTTCGGCGGCGAGGACAACGAGAGGGAGTGACGCCATCGCTCAAGACCGCGCAACTGCATTTATGCTCAGTCGACATACACTATCGTGACCGATCCGATCGGTTCGGGAAGGAGGTGAGGGGATGCTAGAGGACCTGCTGTCACGCGGAGAGGGTGCCGACATCGAATTCAAGGTGTCGCTGCCGCCGGACAGGATGAAGTGGCTGAAGACAGTCGTCGCCTTCGCCAACGGTGCCGGGGGGACCATGTTGATCGGGGTCGATGACGACCGCAACGTGGTCGGTCTGCCGGAGCAGACGGCATTCTCGCTGTGCGATGACATGGCCAGCATCATCCTTGACAGCTGCGAGCCGCAGATCCCCATGTCGATCGGCGTCCAGAGGGTCGAAGACAGATGCATCGTCGTGTTGGACGTGTTCCACGGGTCCTCCCGCCCGTATCACATCAGGAGCCTCGGCGCAGAGGAGGGCACGTTCGTGAGGGTCGGCGCCACTTCGCGCAAGGCGGACGAATCCACCATCCTCGAGTTCCGTCTGACGTCCATGAGGAGGCCGTTCGATTCCCTCGAGAACAGGGATGTGGAGATCAGTCCGGAGAACACCGGGACGATCTGCGAGGCCCTGAAGGCCATCGGGGCCGCGGACATCACCGAGACCGACCTCCGCAATTGCTCTGTGATCGGAGCCTCCGGCGGCAGGGACGTGCCCACGAACGCATACGCCCTCTTGTGCTCATCCCGCTACCTCGGGAACATCGTGAAGTGCGCGGTCTTCAAGGATTCGGACGGATCGGTGTTCATAGACCGTGCCGACTATGACGGGCCGGTCACCGTCCAGATCGACGAGTCATACAAGTTCGTGCTCCGCAACATGCGTCTGGGCGGAAGCGTGGAGGGGCTCGCCAGGGTGGACGAGTATGAGATCCCTCCAGCCGTGATAAGGGAGGTGATCGTCAACGCCGTCCAGCACAGATCGTACATCGACGGGGGTCGTCCGACGTTCGTCGCGATGTATTCGGATCGCATCGAGGTCACATCACCTGGAGGTCTTCCGTCCTACATGACCGTCGACATGATGAGACAGGGAAGGGCGTTCCACAGGAACCCCACGTTGTCCAAGATCTTCGGGAGGGCGAAGATAGCTGAAGGGTGGGGCAACGGCCTGCGCGATGTGTTCAAAATTTGCAGTGCCGTCGGACTGCCGGAACCCCTAATTGAGAACAGCGGAATCGACGTGAGGGTCACCATCTATCGTCCTATTGGCTGGGGCGATGTTGGCGCGGATGGCGGTAATGTTGGCGCGGATGGCGGTAATGTTGGCGCGGATGGCGGTAATGTTGGCGCGGATGGCGGTAATGTTGGCGCGGATGGCGGTAATGTTGGCGCGGATGGC
>CAYZSQ010000011.1:5671-17978 GCA_964479785.1 uncultured Methanomassiliicoccales archaeon | reverse complement strand
GCGATCGCCGCGTACGGGTCATGGGGCTACAGGCCGGCGGGCGACTGCGGGTCCGGGGGACCGTGCATCCTGATGGAGAAGAGGCTGCGATGGACATGTCCGCGGACATTGCGACGGCGTATTCCGGAGCGATCGGCATGACCGTATCAGGGGCCGGCCTCGGAATCAATGGATATTGGATGATGCGTTACCGCAGAGGGATATCATGAGATACGGCAGGACGGTCCGGGGGACCTTCGTCTCCAGGCCCAACAGGTTCATCGCGGAGGTGGAGGTCGACGGCGGGATAGAGAGGGTACACGTCAAGAACACCGGCAGGTGCAGGGAGATCCTCGTCCCGGGGGCCGCAGTGGTGCTGGAGGACTGCGGCAGCGGGAACAGGAGGACCCGCTACGACCTCATCGCCGCATACAAGGGGGGCAACCTGATCAACATAGACTCCCAGGCCCCCAACCGGGCCTTCGGCGAGTTCATCCGCGACTCGGGGGTCTTCGGTCCCGGACCGGCGGTCTTCCCGGAGCACACCTTCGGGGACTCCCGCTTCGACTTCTACGTGGAGTCCGGGGACAGGAGGATCTACGCCGAGGTGAAGGGGGTGACCCTGGAGGAGGACGGCGTGTGCAGGTTCCCGGACGCCCCCACGGAGAGGGGTCTCAAGCACATCCGGGGCCTGGAGGAGTGCGTCTCCCTGGGCTACGAGGCCTGCGCCGTGTTCATCGTGCAGATGAAGGGCATGAGGGTGTTCGAGCCCAACTACGCCACCCACGCCGAGTTCGGGCGGGAGCTGGAGAGGGCGGAGTCCCTGGGGGTCCGGGTGCTGGTGTACGACTGCGCCGTCACCGAGGACTCGATGGCGGTGGACTCGCCGCTGCCCCACCGCTACCGACTCACTCGTATTCGCCGTCCTTCTCGGCCCGCCTGTTGACCTCGGCGGGGTCCGACTCGATTAGGGTCCGGATCAGCTTCAGGTAGGAGCCCACCGCCTTCTCCTGCTCGCGGATCATCTGGTGCACCAGGTACACGTTCTTCATGGTGGGGTTGGCGTCCATGAACCTGCCGTCCTCCGGCTCGTCCCTGATCATCCCGACCACCATGACCCTCATGCTCTTGGTGCCCGCCCGTGCGTCCTCGTACCCGATGACCGCCTCCAGGGCGGCCTCGCCGTAGGAGGTGGCGTTGAGGTACTTCATGGCGGCCTCCCCTATCTCCGGGTAGTAGGCGAAGTCCACGTTCTCGATCAGCTTCTGGAAGTCGTTCTTGAGGATGCCCTGGTAGTGGCCGAACCTCTTGATCTTGGATATGCCCACGTCGGCCACCAGCTCCGACGGGGAGTACATGTCCCTCATGTCCCGGATGGTGAACTTGGAGTCGATCTGGAACTTCTTCACGGTCTTCCCGGCGGGCGTGACCACCATGTTCTTCCTGACCAGATACATGTCCAGGTCCGGGGAGATCAGGCGGCTGTACCTGATGATCTTCCTGGCCTCCTCCCTCCTGCGGCGGCTCTCCTTGTTGCTGGAGACGATGGTGTCCAGGCAGACCACGACCACCACCAGGGAGATGGTGTTGCAGAAGATGTTGTTCAGGTAGTCCTCCAGGGACCAGAGGTCGCCGATCAGAACGCATATCACGAACAGCAGCACGCTGGAGACCAGGACCACCAGGACGGACTTCCTCAGGACGCTCATCTCATGGGACTTCTCCACCGTGGACGCGCGGATCTTCGTGAACCCCGGGTCCAGGCCCTTCTTCACGGATCCGACGTTGTCCTTCAGCGACCCCAGCTCGGACTTTATGGAGCTCAGGTCCGGCCTCTTCATATGCGGCACCTCCCCTCCAGCACCCTCCGGATGTTCTCCTGGGTCTCCTCCGCGGAGCAGGTGGTGTTGACCATGTGCACCTCGCATCTCGACAGGTACTCCCTGAAGAACTCCCTCCTGCGGCCGGAGCGCCGGATGTCGCAGACCAGCAGGTGCGGGTTGCAGAACCCGTTGCCGCCCAGGTACTCCAGGGCCTCCTCCGCGCCCATCAGGTACTCGGACCTGGGGTCCGACGGGTCCCTCTTCAGCAGGAACACGTACCTCATGGCGGTGGTCGACACCACGGAGCCCTCGCCGGCCACCCACCTCACGTTGCCTATGCCCCTGCCCTTGTTGTCCATGCGGACCTCCCTGACCAGGGGACGGTACTCCTCCCATACGTCGCCGATGTCGGCGTCGATGTAGCAGTTCTTCTCGGACCCGGAGATCCGGGGGCGCCCCCCGTCGAGGGACACGAAGTACCAGTCGTCGGAGATGAGGCGGGCGTTGTCCATCCTCAGCAGGCCCCAGGACTGGGTGGTCTTCCCGGTCTTGGACGGGGCTATGAGGGTCACCCCCGCGCCGTCGATGTCCAGGGCGGCGCCGTGGACCGAGAAGATGCCGTGGGCGTCCTCCAGGATGTTGCCGGCCAAGCCGAGGGCGATGCTCTTGACCCAGCCGTAGTAGTCGAAGTTGAACAGGAACATGGTGTACGTGGAGACGTCGTACTCGGCGTGGAGGTCCGTGCCGGGGTCCTCCAGGCAGTATATCCGGGCGTGGGACCTGACGGAGTCGGACATGTGGTAGAAGTTGTCGAGCCACATCTCCATGTAGTCGCGGTTCTCCGTGTACAGCTGCACGCAGACGCCGTTGATGTCGGCCTTGGAGGTGTAGTAGTTCCTCCCGGCGCAGACGGTCCGCAGCTCGGCGGCCCTGGCCGGGTCTATCTCCACGATTCTGTATGCCATGGGATCGGTGCAGACCATGGGCTTTCGGCTATTTCCTTGTATTGTGGCACATGGACGGATGCACCGGAAGGTACCGCGGCTTCGGATGTCCTCGCCCGCCATCCACCGCTGGGAACAACATGTGGGATTCGGAACGGGCGACATCGTCGAGCGTGATCGTCTTTTGTTTTCAGCCCCCCAAAAAGATAGCATTTTCATATATTTTAGAGGGGCAAATATCTTAAACATCCACAGCTTGTCGAAGTCCGTGAAGAGATTCATCGAGGAGGACCTCCTGAGGTGGAAGGACAGCCCCGACAGGAAGCCGCTGGTGCTGAAGGGCATGCGCCAGACCGGAAAGACGTATCTCCTGAGGGACTTCGGCCGGAGGCACTTCCCGGACTGCGCGTACTTCAACTTCGAGGGGAATGCCCGTCTGGCGAGGATATTCGATGAGGACCTGGACGTGGACAGGATACTCAGGGAGCTCTCGATGGTCCACGGCAGGACCATCACCCCGGAGACGCTGGTGATCTTCGACGAGGTGCAGTTCTGCTACGGGGCGCTGACATCCCTGAAGTACTTCTGCGAACAGAGGAGGGAGTACCACATCGCATGCGCCGGGTCCCTGCTCGGCCTGAGACTCTCCAGGGACCGGAGGGGGGACGGCGTCCTGTCGTTCCCCGTGGGGAAGGTCGACCTCATGAGGCTGAGGCCGATGACTTTCGCGGAGTTCGTCCTGGCCAGGGACGGGGAGCTCATGCTCTCGGTCCTGACCGATGCGAGACCCTTCGACCCGCTGGCCGAATCCGCGATGCCTAGGCTCCGGGACCTGTACCTGGAGTACCTCTGCGTGGGAGGGATGCCCGAGGCGGTCTCGGTCTGGGTCTCCGAAGGGGACATGGATGCCGTGGAGCGCGTCCACAGGAACCTCCTGGCATCCTTCGAGAACGACCTCGCCAGGCACTGCGGCGAGAGCTTCGGGAGGATCAGCAGGGTGTGGTCCTCGGTGGCGGTCCAGGTCGCGGAGGACGGCGACAGGTTCAGGCTGAAGGAGGCGGGGGGAACGAGCTCCACCCTGTCCGGTCCGATCGAGTGGCTCCTGGGCGCGGACCTCGTCCACCGCGTGTGGGAGGTCAACGACGACAGGACCCCTCCGAATCCCCGGGGCGGGATATACTACAAGCTGTACTTCGGCGACGTGGGGCTCCTGAGGACGAAGGCCGGCATGACATGCGAAAGCATACTCTCCCATGATGCCCCGTCCGCCATACTCAGAGGGGCGCTGGCGGAGAACTTCGCGCTCCTGGAGCTGAACTACGCCCTGGGAGACGACAGGGGCGTCTTCTTCTGGAAGAACGAGAAGGGGAAGGCCGAGGTGGACTTCGTCGTGAGCATCGAAGGGGCGAACATCCCCATCGAGGTGAGATCGGGGAAGCTCGGCAGGATCCAGAGCCTGGAGACGTACTGCTCCCGCTACGGCCCGGACCTGGCCGTCGTCGCGTCCCACGGGAACGTGAGGGGGCCGGCGGACGGAGGATGGCTGCTCCTCCCGCTGTACCTGCTCTGGAGGCTGCCCGACTACGCGGATGCCGTTCGGCAGGGATGACGCGCGGTGCGACGTGTGTTCCACCGGCGTCCGTCTCATGCGGTCTCCGGGGACCCCGCTTCGCGGTCCGCGGCGCCCTGGTCCGTGGGGACGATGACCTGGACGCACTGGTTCTGGGCCCCCCAGGCGGCCAGCTGGATCAGGATCGGCAGGATGGACCTCCCCTTGTCCGTGAGTCCGTACTCGACCTTCAGCTTGCCCTGGGAGTGGACCTTCCTGCTGACCATGCCGTCCGCCTCCAGCTCCTTCAGCTGCCTGGACAGGATCCTGGAGGTTATCTCCCCTATCCTCCTCTGGAGCTCCGAGAACCTGATGGGGCCGTCGGTGGCCAGCATGCAGATGATCGTCCCCTTCCACCTGCCCTCTATCACCGACATGGCGGCGTCGATGGAGCAGTTGTAGCGGGCGTTCTCCGGCTTCATGATTCTATGATATCATCTTGATATTTAATATCGGACGGGGACCCGTTCGGACGCGCGATCCGAGAGGGATGCCCGTGCACCCCTCAATGGCGTGTGCCAGGCGGCCCTCCGTCCCCCATGGTCTCCACTGGGATGCACCGTCCGCGACGGGGACGTCCTGCATAGATTTTTTCAATCCCGAACAGATAGCGGAATCCGTTCGAGGGTTCCGCTCCTCGGGATCGGCAGGTCCCATGGGGCCCTGGACCAACTCACGAGAGTGATAGGATGGGAAACACAGCGATCATTTACGCGTCCGGAATGACGAAGAACACCATGAAGGTGGCCAAGTACATCTCCAAAAGGGCGGGCACCGACATCTTCAACCTGAAGCAGCTGACCAAGATCGACCTCAGCGGGTACGACACCGTGGTCTTCGGCACCGGCATCCACGCCGGCAAGCCCTACAAGCCCGTGGTCGACTTCATAGAGGCCAACAGGGCCGTCCTCGCCGACAAGAGGCTCCGCCTGTTCATCGTGTGCATGTACGACGGCGAGAAGGGGGACAACCAGTGCGTGGCGGTCTCCGACATGCTCGGAATCCCGGATGCGGTGTACTTCAACAAGAAGGCGGACGAGATGAACGAGGCGGGCTTCCCCAAGGCCGTCGACGACTTCGCGGACGGGCTCAGATGACCTCGCTGACGCTGCTGGCGATCGTGTACCTGGTCCTGAACGCCGTCGCCCTGCTGATGTACGTCCGGGACAAGCACAAGGCCCGCGAGGGCGAATGGCGGACCAAGGAGTCCACCCTGCTCCTGGCGGCCCTGATCGGGCCCTTCGGGGCCCTGGCGGGGATGAAGCTGGCCAGGCACAAGACCAGGAAGCTGAAGTTCAAGCTGGTCTACCTGTTCCTGGTGCTGCACATCCTGGCGATCGCCTACCTGGTCAGCTCCGGGTACGTATCCTTCTGAAAACCGAGAGGGACCCTCGGTCCCTCTCCATCCCGTACAGCCGCCTGACGTCGGTCTCCATGCCCGGCTGGCCCAGCAGGACCACGCGGGAGTCGGCCCTCTCCTTGATCAGCTCCATGCCGATCCTCTCGCCCAGCTGCCTGGAGAAGTCCCTTATCTCGTCGAATGACGGCATGCAGGACATGGAGAGCCTGGCGCGGGACCCTCCCACGAACACGTACCCCTTGGGTTCCACCAGGTCCGGGTCGGCGATCCTGTCCAGGCGGGCGTAGTCGTCCACCCAGCCGAAGTTCTCGCCCTTCACCAGGGTGTGGCGGATGACGGTGCGGGTCCCCAGGGACGGCATGATCTCCAGGGTCCTCATCAGCCTCCCCCAGCCGTCGGGGTCCTTGGGGCGGCACACCCTCCGGTAGATCTCCTCGTTGGGGGCGGCCACGGTGACGTACAGCTGCATGGGCAGGGTGTCCAGCTCCAGCAGCCTGTCCGGATAGGTCCCGTTGGTGACCATGAAGGTGGTCATGTTCCTGCGGTGGCACTCCCTTATGAACTCCGACAGGTAGGGATAGGTTATGGGCTCCCCGGCCAGGGATATGGCCACCTGGTTGGGGTTCCTGGCCTCCTCGAACCTCTCCAGGTCGCAGCGGGGGTCCCCCTTGAAACCGGATATCAGCTTCCTCTGGTGCTCTATCAGGGCGTCCAGCATCTCGCCGGGCTCGGCCCACTCCCGGACCTCGAAGTCGTGCTCCTGGACCCTCCAGCAGAAGGTGCACATGTGGCTGCACTGGTTGATCGCCGGGGTCATCTGGAGGCATCTGTGGGACTCCACGCCGTAGAAGTCCTGCTTGTAGCAGCAGCGGCCCCTCAGCATGCTCTCCTTCATCCAGTGGCAGAGCTTCACCGCCGCGTGGTCGTTGTGCAGCCTGTACTGCTGCTTGATCAGCAGGTCGCGGTAGTCCTGGTCCATGTTATCGGAAATCGAAGAGGCTCAGCTGGCCCTTCGGCTGCTTCGCCCTGGTCTGCTTGGGATCCTCCGCAGGCGGCTCGTCATCGTGTCCGACCCCCGGGGCCGTCGCGGCCGGTGCGGGGGCGTCCCCGGACCGGGTGCGGCCCAGCCCCGACAGGATCCTCTCCTCCCTGGCCCTGTCGATCCCGTCGTAGACGGAGGTGACGGCCTTGGAGTCGGCCTTCTTGCCGATGAGGAAGGCCAGCTCCTCGGGCTCCAGGCCCATGGCCTCGGTGAGGGGCGCGCGGATGGCCTCGTCGTTGGCCATGATGCCCCTGATGTACGGGAGGACGTCGGTCTGCACGCGATGGGAGGTGGTGTGCAGGTGCATCGCCAGCTTGAGGCACACGGAGTCCCTCAGCGCCCTGGCCCTCTTGGCCGAGGACATCTTCCTGGCTATCCCCGGGAAGTTCATCCTGGAGGAGCCCCTGGCCCTGCTCTGCCTCGATGCGCAGACCCCGAAGGTCATCAGGTCCCTGGCGTAGGACCAGAACCCGTAGTACTGGCGGGAGGCGACCCTGCCCAGGAATATGTCCGCCCTGGAGAGCCTGTCGTACCCCCTGACCAGGTCGCCGGGGTCCGGCATCTCCTGGGGGAGGTTCTCGTCCACCCAGGACAGGACGTCCCTGGGCTCCTCGTCCACGTCGAAGCCCACCGAGCGGGCCCTTGCCGGGTCCCCGCCCCTGAATATGGCCCCCATCAGGGCGAATATGTCCGAGCGGGAGTCCCTGGGGGACAGCTCCTCCGCCATCTCCGCGGTGACCTCCGCCTGCCCCAGGGCCAGGGACTCCAGGTTCCTGACCGCCGCGCGCATGTCGCCGGCGGCGTTCTCGGCTATGAGCTCCAACGTCAGGAGGTCCACCCGGACGCCCTCGGCCTCGGCGATCCCCTGGAGGGCCCTGGCCACCGTCCCGGTCTGGGGCTTCTTGAACGTGATCTGCAGCGTCCTGTCCTTCACGGCGGGGATCTTCCTGGTGAGCCCGTAGAGGTCGTTGACTATGAGCATCACCGGCTGGGAGGTGCCCCTCAGGAGGCTGGACACGGCCGTGGATGCCCCGCGGTCGGCGTTGCCGAAGAAGTTGTCCGCCTCGTCCAGGACGATGAGCTTCCTGCCCCCGTCCGACGCCCTGAGGAAGTGGCCGTCGTCGGTGAAGGTGTTGTTGACCGCCCCTCCCAGGGCGATCCTCTCGATGTCCGCGGCGGTCCTCTGGTCGGAGGCGTTCATCTCCACTATGCCCCAGCCCATCTCCCTGGCGAGCGCCTCCGCGGAGGTGGTCTTGCCCACGCCCGGCGAGCCCGTGAGGACGACGACCCTCTGTTCGGGGACGCCGTCCTGCCACTGCCTGGCCCAGGCCCTCAGGGAGTTCACCGCCGCCGGGTTCCCCATGACGCCGTCCAGGGTCTGCGGGCGGTACTTCTCGGTCCAGTCCATCGCCTGCCCTCCGGGGCGTAGGCCGCCCTGAGGACGTCCATCGCCTGGTAGAAGAACACCGCGATGGACATCATCGCCATGAGGAAGGAGGTGGACACGAAGGACCATCCGTTGAAGTACCACATGAGCAGGCCGAGTGCCAGGAACATGCATCCCCTCGACCACTGCCTCAGGAGCAGGTGCCCCAGGCCGAACACGTTGAAGAACCCGGGGATGAGGGCCAGGAGTATCGCGGCCATGCCGTTCCTCCTGAGCTTAGGCCTGTAGAACGGCTGCACCATCGTGGCCTGGTCCGGAAGCCTCGCCCCGCAGCTGCCGCAGAAGCGGTCCCCGGGCGCGAACACCGCCCCGCAGCCGGGACAGACGTTCATCGGGTACCCTGAATCGTCGATGGGGGTGGACTTGTTGGCCATGCATCCGCATCTCGGACAGAAGTCCATGTCCTCGGGAATCTCGTTACCGCAGTCGTGGCAGATGTACCTCATTGGATCACGTCACCCTCAAGGTGCATGCTGTATATCCCATGGTCGGATTCAACCTTTATGGGGGCGTCGAACAGCTCCGACACCCCGGCATCGGTGAGGAGCTCGCCCTTGTCCCCGTCGGCGAAGACCTCCCCGTCCTTGATCATGACCACCCTCCTGACCGAGCACGGGATGTCCGTGAGGTCGTGGGTGACCATCACGATGCTGACGCCCCTCTCTATCAGTATGTCGAACATGGCCCTGAACCTGGACTTCATCACTATGTCCAGCCCCGTCATGGGCTCGTCCAGCACCAGCAGGTCGGGCTGGGTGACCAGGGCGCGTGCGATCAGGGCCCTCCTCATCTCCCCCAGGGATAGGTTCCCGATCTCCCTGTCCATCAGATCCTCTATGCCCATCATGACGGCCGCACGGAGGGATGCGGAGACCATCTCCTCCGTGACGCTGTGGTTCCTGAAGACGTCGAGGCTGTTGAAGAAGCCGGAGCATATGACCTCGCCCACCCGGGTGCCCGGGCCGAACATGCCCTGGAGGTCCATGGACACCACGCCCATGCGGCTGCGGACGTCGAACAGGTTCCACCTGTCCGTCCCGAATATGCGCATGACGGCGGGGTCGTCCGCGTCGTAGTACGGGCGTATGTCGCCGCGGAGCAGTTTGATGAGGGTGGTCTTCCCGGACCCGTTGGGCCCGATGACCGCGACGTTCTCTCCTCTGAAGATGTCGAGGTCCACCGACCTCAGGATGTGCGTGCCGTCCCTCACCACAGAGACGTTCCTCAGCTCCAGAGCCTTCTCCATGGAACGGCCATATCGAGGGTGTACTTAACCTTGGGTACGGATGTTCGCGGCGGGACGGAAACGGCGGCCGGCCATGGGCCCCCGTAGAATTTCGGCCGTCCCGACGGTGCCCTCACCTCGGGATCCCGTTGATGCACTTGTCGATGGCCACGAACAGGCTGGCCACCTGCTCGCCCGCGGGGGTCAGGGTGACGATGGTCGACCTGGTGACCATGTCCATCTCCTGGGTCACCAGCCCTATCTCCTCCAGATGGTTGAGCTTGTCGGGCATCCTGGGATTGGAGGAGACGCCCTCGTAGATGTCTATCTTGCGGCTAGGGCCGTTGGCTCCGAGGTACATGAGTATAGCGATCATGTGCTTCTCCTCGAACGCTATCACACCGTATTCGTTCTCCTTCTTGGCCATGTGATGTCTCCAGTTTCTCGCGGTCTACACGGGTTCAACCGACCATCAACTCGTGAAACCTAAATTCGGTTACGCTTAGGTACTATTTATAGCACTCTATACTTGTCAACGGATTCCATCGGTCCGGATGCGTCCCTCCGCAGATCCGTATTTAATTGATCCATCGAGATCCCATGGAAACGACGGCCATCCCGATTTAACGATCGAATAACCCATGCTTTCAATGGGGAATAGGACATAGATTCGAGAATCGTAGAATCGATTTCGCGGGAACGTGGATATTTAAATACAATCGTTTACACATAGTCTTAGATATTAAGTCAAATGATTAATGTGTTTAAGGTAAAATGTTTGCTCCACAGCGGGATCAGGCGCCGACCTCGGCCGCGGAGGCCCTGTCCTTGTGCCTGAAGTAGACCAGGGCCAGGGCCATGGACGCTATGGACATGGGCAGCGCGATCACCAGGGCATCCGTGCTGGCCAGCAGCGAGTCGGGGAACAGCACGGACTGCCCGGTCAGGAGCTCGCAGATGGGCAGGAACACGCTGGTGCTGGTGTTGATGAACAGCGCGAAGAATATGTAGGACACCGTGCCCACCACCATGCTCACGATGGCCGCCCTCTTGCAGGGGTCCTTCGAGTACATGGCGTGGAAGTACGCCGGCAGCAGCGCGGCGGCGGTCATCCCCATGAACACAGACGTGGCCTTGGCGATGATGTCGCTGGGCATCAGGTAGCAGTACACCACCAGGAGCACCATCACCACCACGATGACCGCGCGGTTCAGGTTCACCGACTGGGAGTCGCCCTTCATGTGGCCCTTCTTGTTCTTGTACAGGGTGTACAGGTCGTATCCCCCGGCGGCGCCGATGGTGTGCAGCAGCGCGCTGATGGTGGAGATCGCGGCGCAGACCAGGGCCAGCAGGAACAGGGAGACGAACACGTCCCCGAAGGTGACGTTGCTGAACACCTCCAGTATGAACTGCGGGATGATGAAGTCGGTCCCCAGGCCGAGGCTGGTGATGTACTCGTACGCTATCATGCCGTCCTCGTTCCAGAAGTACACGTTGCTGAGGGCGCCCACGGTGTAGGCGGAGCCGACGATGACCAGCATGAAGACCGATCCGATGATCAGCGACTTGTTCAGGTCCCTGTCGCTCTTGGCGGACATGAACCTGACGGCCAGCTGGGGCTGGGTCAGGGCCCCGATGCCCACCCCCAGCAGGAAGGTGGTGACCACCGTCAGCCACTCGGCGGATCCGAAGTCGGAGAAGCTGGTCCATCCGTTGAACCCTTCCAGGGTGCCGGTGACCAGTCCCTCGGATATGGCGGTGTCCCACAGGCCGTCCAGCGCGGAGTTGCCGGCGGTGACGCCGCCGAAGTAGGTGTACGTGACGAGCAGGATGGCCACCATCCCCACGAACATGATCGCCGCCTGGAAGGCGTCGTTGTACATGACGGCGATGATGCCCCCGTAGACGACGTAGACCGCGACTATGACGGCCAATGCTATCAGGATGAGGTCGTACAGTTCCGTGAGCCCGGTGATGACCGCGACGGAGTTCACGCCCCCCTTCAGGACGGCGGCGGCGTAGATGGGCATCATCACTATGATCAGGATGGCCGTGAAGGCCCTGATCCCCTTGGACCTGTACACCTTCCCAAGAAGGTCGGCGTAGGTGGAGGCGCCCAGGGCCCTGCCCTTCCTGCGGGTGGGGCCGCCGAACACCAGGAACGCGACGATGAGCCCGACGAAGAGGTTCAGGAAGCAGAGCCACAGCATGGACATGCCGTGGACGGCGGCCTGGCCCCCGAACCCTATGACCGCGGACGCCGAGAGGAACGTCGCCCCGTAGGAGAGGGCGATGATCACCGGTCCGGCCTTGTTGCGGCCCAGCAGGAACTCCTGGTTGTTCCTGGTGTTCTTGTAGCCGTACCATCCGAGCAGCAGGGTCACCACCACGAACACCGCGGTCATGGCCCCGAATATCGCAAGATCGACCCCGTCACTCGCCATCCTCATCCTCCTCCCCGGAGGTCCTCCCTTTCCAGAACCCGTATGCGACGCAGAACGCCACGCAGATGAAGCTGCACACGTATCCGCCTACGATCCACGGGTCCGTCAGTCCGAAGAAACTCATCTGTTCCACCTTGATGCGTGCTAACACTTAGCACGGTTGTCTCCCCATTCGAGAATCGGTATATAATGATTCGCTGAATCTAAGGACATAGGATCGTGCACATGATGACCTGTCTCAATGTCCTCCAACCCTCGATCTCGTGTGTGTTTCGCGAATTCAAACCCTCATATTCGTGTGAATCTCGTAAAAACAAACCCTCATATTCGTGTGAATATTACAAATACAAACCCTCATTTTCGTGAAGTATTTATCTCGGCCGGACCATGTGGCATCATGGAGCTCAGAAGGAAGGCGTACCAGAAACTCCTCG
>CAYZSQ010000011.1:0-5571 GCA_964479785.1 uncultured Methanomassiliicoccales archaeon | reverse complement strand
GGGATGCCGCAGGCGGTCCTGGAGTATCTGGAGACCAGGGACTTCCGGAGGACCGACGAGACGAAGAGGATGATCCTCGACCTCTACCGCACCGACATCACCCGCTTCGCCAACGGCTATCAGGCAAAGGTCGCGGACATATTCGACTCGATCCCGTCGGAGCTGTCGAGGAGGGAGAGGAGCTTCAGGATAACGTCCCTGGGGAAGAACGCCCGCAACCGCGACTACGAGGATGCCTTCATGTGGCTGGACGACGGGTTCATCGTCAACACGTGCTGGAGGTCCAGCGATCCGTCTGTCGGTCTCGGTCCGAACCTGGATTCGCCCAGCAGGAAGTGCTACATGGCGGACACCGGACTGCTGGTGACGATGGTGTTCGCTGACAGCGATGTCACTGAGGATGACATATACGAAGCGATTCTCTCGGACAGACTGAAGGTGAACGAGGGGATGATAGTGGAGAATGTGGTCGCCCAGATGCTCCATGCGTCCGGACACAGGCTCTTCTACTACGCATCCACCCCTGAGGGGGAGTCCCGCTTGGAGATCGATTTCCTGATACGCCGTGACCGTAAGATATGCCCCATCGAAGCCAAATCATCCAAGAAGGTCAGGCACTGCCCGCTCGACCGGTTCAGGACCAGACACGGATCGCGCATAGGACAGCCGTACCTGCTGTACCCCGGCGACGTGAGGGAGGTCGACGGCGTGACGTACCTCCCGCTGTACATGGCGGGACTCCTGCGATGGCCATCGCGTTGAACATCCGATTCCCCGTCGGCACCGGTTCGTCTTGATCATCCACCAGCACAGGCCGAAGAACAGGACCACATAGGCCATCACAATCGCCAAGGAGTCGAGCGGGATGCCTGTGTCGAGCATGATTCCGCGGACCAGATCGCTTACGTGCGTCAGCGGCAGGAGGTTTATCGCCGCTGCCACAGGCCCGGGGAGGGCGGAGACGTCGAACAGTGTCCCGCACAGGAAGGTCATGGGGACTATGACGATGCTGGAGAACAACGTCAGCTTCTGGGCCTTGTCGGTGAGCATCGCCGCCAGCATACCGAAGGTGGAGAACATCAGCCCGGCGACAAACACCACCACGAGCACCAGGGGCGACAGGGACACGGCCGGGGAGATGATGTGGCCCAAGACCATTATGACCGTGCAGCTGAGCAGTGCGCGTATGACGCCCTGGAAGGTCTTCCCCAGCACTATCGCCGAGATGTGAACGGGACAGAGCAGCAGTTCGTCGAAGCTCATGTAGAACAGCCTCTGAACCAGGACCTTCATGGACACTGCGCTGAACGATGCCGAGAGGGCTGTCATCGCGATGATTCCGGGAATGATGAACGCAAGGTAGCCCTCGCTGCCCGCCGACATGCTACTCCCCATTCCGAACCCGAAGGCCAGAAGGTACAGCAACGGCCCGACAAGGCTGATGACAAGCACCTCCGGAAGGTTCTCCCGCACGTAGACCAGGTCGCTCCATGCAACGCGGTAGCTCTCGTCCAGGACGTCGAACACGTACCCCATCGTCTTCCACCCCCTGTGACAGTCAGGAAGACGTCCTCCAGACTGGTCCTGCGGACGCTCACATAACCTTCAGTCCCGGACGCGAACCCCTTGGCGGAAGCCCTGTCCTGGAAGTAGACCGTGTGGCTTCTGCCGTCATCCTCCGTGACATCGACCGCCACCCTGCCGAGGGTCCCGGTGAGTTCGTTCACCGTGCCCAATGCCACTATCCTGCCGTGGTCGATTATCCCGACGCGGTCGCAGAGGGCCTCCGCCTCCTCGATGTAGTGGGTGGTGAGGAATACTGTGGTACCCCTGGCGTTGAGCATGCGGACCAACTCCCAGAGGGTGTGACGGGACCTGGTGTCCAGACCCGCAGTGGGCTCGTCCAGCACCAGCAGGGCGGGACGGTGCACTATGGCGCAGACGATGGATGCCTTCCTCTTCCACCCTCCCGACAGGTCCTGGACCTTGCGGTCCATGAACTCCCCCAGACCGAGAAGGTCCGCCGCCTCCGCCATCCTGTCCCCGATCTCCGATTTGGGTATCTTATGGAGCATGGCGTGGTACCGGATGTTCTGTCTGACGGTCAGATCCTTGTCCAGGCTGATGTGCTGCTGGGCTATACCTATCAGCTTCCTGGCCCCCAGGTAGTCGGATGAGATGTCGTACCCGCCGACCTCCACCCGACCCGATGTGGGGCGCTGAATCGTCGTGATGGTGCGGATGGTGGTGGTCTTCCCGGCGCCGTTCGGGCCCAGGAAACCGAAGATCTCCCCACGTCTGACCTCGAAGCTGATATGGTCCACTGCCGTGAAGTCCCCAAACCTCACCACCAGATCGTCAACGCGGACGATAGGGTCCCTGTCCAAAGGGATCGCCTCCTATACGGGACGGTGAGACGTCCCTGAGAATTCCATATACGGAGCATGTCTTTATCGCGTGAGCATGCATCAGCTTGATAATAAATGTTGGCTTATACATCCAACTTTAGACCCTCCCCTTGACCACCAGATGTCTGGATATCAGGAAGAACGCCACCGCGTAGACGAGCATGACCGCCAGCGAGATCCAGGGGAAGTCGGCGCCTAGCATGCACGCCCTGATGCACTCGGTGGTGTGGGTCAGCGGCAGGAGGCCGATCACCGCCTGGACCGCCCCCGGGAGGGCGTCCAGCGAGAATATGGTGCCGCACAGGAAGGTCATCGGAAGGATCACCAGGCTGTTGAACAGGTTGAGCGTCAGATGGGAGTTTGCCAGCATCCCGGAGACCACCCCCAGCAGGCCGTAGGTAAGGCAGGAGAACACCACGATCAGCACCGCCTGCGGGGAGAGGACGGCGTCCCCGCTCAGGACCAGTGCCAAGGCGTATAGCACGGCGCAGCTGATCAGGCCGCGGATCATGCCGGCATACGCCTTCCCCAGGATGATCGCCGACGGCGACATGGAGCACAGGAAGAGCTCGTCGAAGCTCTGGTAGTAGGTGCGCTGCAGCATCACCTTGGTGGCCACATTGCTGAAGCAGGCCGTCATCGTCGTCAGGGCCACCACCCCGGGGACCATGAACGAGATGTAGTCGTACCCGTCCACGGTCATCCCCCGGCCGAGGCCATATCCGAAGGCCACCAGGTACAGGAGCGGGGCCACCAACGACGCCACCAGCACCTGGACGATGTTGCGGCGGATGAAGCGCACGTCGATCCACGCGATCCTCAGGGAGTCGGCCAGCACGCTCATATGCGGTACCTCACCTCCTCCGTGGCCTGCACGTCCCTGCCGGTGAGCTCCAGGAAGACGTCCTCCAGGTTCGTGGCCCTTGACACCACCCCGGCGTCCCTCGGCAGCGAGTCCTGGAAGGCCCTGGAGGACTCCCAGTCAGGGAAGTAGCGGTACCTCGTGGCGCCGCCCTCCGTGTACTCCACCGCCCAGGGGCCTATGGACTCGCACAGCTCCGCCGGGGTGCCCACGCGCACTATGCGGCCATGGTCGATGATGGCGACCCTGTCGCAGAGCTCCTGCGCCTCGTCCATATAGTGGGTGGTGATGAAGACGGTCCTCCCGCCGGCGTTGAGCCCGCGGATGAGGTCCCACAGCATGTGCCTCGACTGGGTGTCCAGGCCGGCGGTGGGCTCGTCCAGGAACAGGATCCACGGGTCGTGGACTATGGCGCAGACGATGGCAACCCTGCGCTTCCAGCCCCCGGACAGGTTAATGACCAGCTTGTCCAGGTGGGGCCCCAGGTCCATCAGCGAGACCAATCCGCGGATGCGCTCCTCGGCCTCCGCCCTCGGGATCCTGTGCAGGATCGCGTGGTACCTGATGTTCTCGATGACGGTGACGTCGCGGTCCAGGGCGATGTGCTGCTGCACTATGCCGATCTCCTCCTTGACCGGGTCCGAGAGCCCGGAGATCCTCCTGCCCTCCACCTCCACGTGCCCCTCCGTGGGTGGTGTCAGGGTGGTGAGCATGCGGATGGTCGTGGTCTTCCCAGCGCCGTTCGGCCCCAGGAAACCGAAGATCTCCCCGCGGCGGATGTCCAGGTCTATCCCGTCCACCGCCGCGAAGTCCCCGAAGCGCTTGACGAGGGAGCGGGCGCTCACCACGATGTCGTGCCCGGCGTCGGGTGCCGCCGGATCTTTGTTCGTGCAGTCCATCGACATGCCTCCTCCTCGACCGACATCTGGGTTCCGCCGCATCCGATCACTCCGCCCCCTCGAACCTCTCCTCCAGGTCCATGTAGATCTCCTCCAGCTGCCTCCTCGTCTCCCCGTCCGGCTCCCACATGCCCCTGCCGATCGCCTCCAGCAGCCAGGTGGCTGTGTCGTGCATGGCGTGGGGGTTGGCATCCTCGAACCACTCCGCGGTCTCCTCGTCGAAGAGGAACCTTTCGGCTATGGACTGGTACATCCAAGGATCTATGATATCGGACGTTGCGTCCCAGGCGAACACGTACTCCGCCATGTTGGATATCTCCTGTGCACCCTTGAACCCGTGGCGCTTCAGACCCTCCAGCCACTTCGGGTTGTTGATTTTGCTCCTGAACACGAACCTGCCCTCCTCGTCCACCGTGCGGGAGCGCAGGTTCTCAGGGTCGGCGGAGCAGCCGATAACGGACATGGGCATCTCGCCCCTGACCGAGCGCACTGCCGCGTTGAACCCGCCCAGGTCGTTGTACACGTCGTCGTTGTCGAACATGTCGTACTCCCTGCTTACGCTGTTCTTCACCGTGACCTCCATCAGCTCCAGGCGCCTGCGGAATGCCTCCGGCATGGCGACGCCCTTCCTCCCGATACCGTAGGCGTACTGGCCGTAGCTGCGGTAGATGGCCCCGATGTCGCCGACATCTTTCCAGTCGGATGTGCGGATCAGGATGTTTGTGCCGGAGCCGTAGGTCCCGGGGGCGTCGCCGAATATGCGGACGGCCGCCTCCTCCCTGGCGCGGTCCTCTGGTATGCCCTCGGCTATCGCCCTGGCGACGTCCGCCCTCAGGTTGGCCAGCAGATAGTTCTCCTCGTCAGCCTCATCCAGCCCGGCTATCATCCGGACCCCGCGGTCGATCAGGTTCACCAGGTTGGGGAAGGTGTCCCTGAACAGACCGCTTATCCTCAGCGTGACGTCGACCCTGGGTCTCCCGAGCTCGGAAACCGGGATCACCTCGATGTCCCTGACCCTGCCGGCGTATCCGGTCCACACGGGGCGGAGGCCCATAAGCCACAGGATGTACGCCACGTCGTCTCCCCCGGTCTTCATGGTGTCCGTGGCCCAGACCACTATGCCAACGGTGCGCGGGTACGTCCCGTGCTCGGCCACATACCTGTCCAGCATCTGGTCGGCCATCCTGCGGCCGATGTCCCAGCTGGAGTGCCATGGGATCGAATCCGGATCCAGCGAGTAGAAGTTCCTCCCTGTCGGGAGCAGCTGCGCCCTGCCGCGGGTAGGGCACCCGGCTGGGCCAGGCTCTATGAACCTGCCGCGGAGGGCATCCATGACGCCGTCGATCTCGCGGCCCATGGCCATGAGGTTGGGGTGCAGGGTGCCGCAGATGAACGAGACCGC
>CAYZSQ010000010.1:4305-18322 GCA_964479785.1 uncultured Methanomassiliicoccales archaeon | reverse complement strand
GGAGGACGTGTTCGACATCCTCCCGGTGTCCAGGTGCGTGGAGCGCAGGAACTCCTACGGCGGGACGTCCCCGCAGTCCACCGACGTCCAGATCTCCAAGGCCATAGAGCAGGTCATGCTCAGGGACGAGGTCATCCGCCAGGAGACCCAGCTCATCGAGGGCTGCTGGAAGGCCCTGCTGGAATAATCGATTCGAAACACGGCGGCGCCCCCTCTCCGGGGGATGCCGTCGGGACCCGTTCTCAGTCGAACTCGACGTTGTCGTTCTGCTTGACGTCGAACTTTATGCCGGCCGCGGTCAGCATGTTGCTGATGTTGTCGGCGATGTGGGACAGGTCCTGGGACTTGGAATAGGTCTTCAGGTAGAACTCCTTCCTGTCCATGGGGAACACCAGGCGGACCTTGCCCTTGCGGTTGTACCCCTCGGGCTTCCTGTTCTGCTCCAGGTCCACCATGTTCAGCTCTATCAGCATCTGCAGGAGCTCCTCCTCCTCGGGCATCTGCCCGATCTCCTCCAGGAACATCTTGAGGATGTCGGGGAAGACCGGGGCAAGGTCCTTGTAGTCGGATTTGCCCTTGAGAATGAAGTGCGTGCTGTAGACCTTCATCGGCACGCGCATTGGTGGAAACAATATATAACGATTGATGGTCGCATCAATCTATTTAATAGATGCTCACGGATATTCGGGTCATGAGAACCGCTCTCACCGTGGCGGGCTCCGACTCCATCGGAGGCGCGGGCATCCAGGCCGACGTCAAGGCCATGTCCGTCATCGGGGTCCACGCCACATCAGTCATCACCGCCGTCACCGCCCAGAACACCTGCGGCGTCGACGGCATCCTCCCCATGCCGGAGGAGTTCATCAAGGCGCAGCTGGAGGCTGTGCTGAGGGACTGCAACGTCAAGGCAGTCAAGACGGGCATGCTGTACAGCGCGGAGATCGTCGGCACCGTGGCCGACATCCTCGAGGACCACGAGATGCCCCTTGTTGTGGACCCGGTCATGGTGTCCGGCACGGGGTCCTCCCTGTCCGACGACGGCTTCGCATCCGCCCTGAAGAAGAAGCTCCTGCCCATCTGCGAGCTGGTCACCCCCAACAAGCACGAGGCCGAGGTCCTGGCCAAGATGAGGATCCAGAACAGGGACGACCTGATGCTGGCCTGCGAGATCATCGGGAAGCAGGGGTCGTCCGTACTGATGAAGGGGGGCCACTTCAACACCCCCGTGGTCACCGACTACCTGTACCTGTCCTCGGAGTTCACCAAGCTTGAGTACCCCCGCCTCAGGAAGTCCGGACACGGAAGCGGGTGCGTGCTGTCCTCGTTCATAACGGCGAACATGGCCAAGGGCCTGGACATCGTGAACGCCGTCCTGAAGTCCAGGGAGCTGGTCCAGGAGTCCATCGCCACCCAGTACCAGATCGGCAAGGGGGACGTGGTGGTGAACCCCATGGTCAGGCTGAAGGGGGACACCGACAAGTTCCAGGTGCTGGATGCCCTGGACGCCGCCGCGGCCAGGATCGTGGACACCGTCCCGGACGAGATGGTCCCCAAGAACGGGATGAACATCGCCATGGCCCTGAAGGACGCGGCCGGGCCCGAGGAGATCGCGGCCATCGACAAGAGGCTCACCGTCCACAACGGGTTCCTCCGCAAGAACGGCCCGTCCAAGTTCGGGACCGCCGAGGGTATGTCCTACATCCTGCTGACGGTCATGAGGCACGACCCCGAGACCAGATGCGTCATGAGCATCGCCTACCGCGACGACATCAAGGACGTCATGGAGGAGGTGGGCTTCACGTCGGTGACCGCCGAGATGGGCAAGGACAGGTTCTCCGAGGCCACCGAGAAGGCCCTGAAGAAGTGCAAGGGCATCCCCGACGCCATCGTGGACAAGGGCCCCAAGAAGGACCGGACCGTCTGGCTCCTGGCGAGGGACACCGGCGAGATGATGGCGAAGCTCGAGGAGATCCTCTGACCTTCCCTGGGCCCGGGCACCTGTCCGGGTCCCTCGCAAAACCGATTCCGACCCCTGGGCCCGGGGATGCGGGCCCACAGTTCTCGCGGACCCGGCCCTTCGGGACACCGCATGCGCGGATCGCGACAAAACAGGAGGATCCGGGGGATGGTCCCCCGGGGTAAAATGGCCTCAGGAGATCGAGACGATCTCGATCACGAAGTAGAGTGTCTGGTTCTGGACCTCTTCGCAGGTCTTGTAGGTGAACTGGCCGCCGTTGATGTTGGTGACGTACCAGGTCTCGTACCCGAAGTCCAGCTCGATCATCCGGATCTCGCCGGTGTCGGAGTCCACGGTCGTGTAGTCGCTGAACCCGATGGTGAAGGTGACGGTGTCGCTAGAAACCTGGGTGACGGTGAAGGTGACGGTGCCGAAGCTGTAGTAGTCCTCGTCGTCGGCGTCGGCGGCGGTGTAGGTGTAGGTCACGCCGGCCTCGGGCATGTGGGTGACGACGACCTCCTGGGTGGTGGAGTCCAGGTAGGCCATGGCCTGCCATCCGTAGACGGTGGTGAAGTACAGGCTCTGACCCTCGGACAGGTCGTAGTCGTAGACGGACTCGAACTGTGCGGAGGTCATCCTCTGGACCCTGTCCAAGGTCAGCCCGGTCATGGACTGCGTGCTCTCGACGGACCCGGCGGGGTAAGCGTTCTCGATGGTGACATAGACGGTGTCGCCCACCTTGTACCCGACGACGGCGTTGCCGAAATCGGTGAGGACGGAGCTCCCTCCGACGGTGAACTCCAGGGTGGAGAAGCTGGTGGTGCTGAAGGAGTTGGACTTGATGACTGAATCGTCGTTGCCGATGCTGCTGTAGCTGGTGTCGAAGACGACGGCGTACTCCTCGCCGTAGTAGTCGTAGAAGGTGCCCACGTAGTTCACCTCAACGGTGTCGCCGTACGCGACGACGGTCTCGTCAGCTGTCAGATAGTGCTCGTCGACGAACACCCCGACCACTCCGGCGGCGGCCAGGATGAAGATAACGAAGCAGGCCGTGAATATCGGGTCCCTCTTCTTTTTCTCTTCGCCAGTCATTTTACCATCGGTGCGATTACGCATTTAGTATAAAAATGGCACCCCGTTATAACTAAGGAAGACGCGACCGCGTCCGGAACCGCCGTCGAAGGGACCTCGTCTCACCCTGAACCTGACGTTCATCCCCTGGGCCATGCGGGCGCACTCGTCCTCCGCCTCCTGGGATATCGTGCCGCCCACGACCGAGACCGTGACCCCCTGCAGGAGCTCCCTGCACTCCCCGATGAACTCCAGTATCGCCGGGTATGAGGCATCCCCGAAGGACGGCCTGCAGATCTCCACGTACGTCTCGGAGTCGGGCGCGTTCAGGCTGACGGACACGGAGTCGATCAGACCGACCATCTCGGGCACGATGTCCCTGCCGTTGATCAGATTACCCAGTCCGTTGGTGTCCAGCCTGACCGGCTTCCCGAACTCCTCCTTGATCCTCCTGGCACATTCCTTCAGGTCCTCGAACCTCTCGGTGGGCTCCCCGTAGCCGCAGAACACCACCTCCCGGGACCCGGACAGGTCCACGCCCCTCAGCTCCCCGATGACCTCGTCCACCGTGGGCTCGCGGTCCAGCCACAGGGAGTCGGCGTCGCCCAGCCTGGGCGTGGAGTCCCTGACGCAGAACACGCAACGGCAGGGGCAGCGGTTGGTCATGTTGACGTAGTAGGTGCTGCCGTAGCGGTAGAGGATGCTGCTCATGCCACCCCCACAGCGGGCATCCGCGTTAAACGTATCCTCCGCACAGGGCCGGGGATCCCCTCGCCAACTATTAATCGGGGTCACGGCTAGCGGTTCTCATGTTCGATCTTTACGTCGTCACGGACAGGGGCCTTTCCAGGGGACGCTCCGACTCCGAGGTCGCCAGGATGGCGTACGAGGGCGGCGCCGACGTGGTCCAGCTGAGGATGAAGGACGCCGACGGCCGGGAGATGCTCGCCCAGGCCGTGGAGATCCGCGAGATCGCGGACGAGCTCTGCAAGCTCTTCATCGTGAACGACAGGGTCGACGTCGCCATCGCGTCGGGGGCCGACGGCGTCCACCTGGGACAGTCCGACCTCCCGGTGGAGGTCGCCAGGGACCTCATGGGCGAGGACGCCATCATCGGGGTCTCGGTGCACAACGCGGAGGAGGCCGTGGCCGCGGTGGATGGCGGCGCCGACTACCTCAGCGTCGGGGCGATATTCAGCACGTCCACCAAGCCCGACGCGCAGCAGGGCCTCGGACTCGGCGCGATCTACGAGGTCGTGAGAGCGGTGGACGTCCCGGTGGTGGCCATCGGGGGCATCAACCGCGGGAACATCCAGCACGTCATCAGGGCCGGCGCGGACTCCGCGGCCGTCGTCTCGGCCGTCGTGGCCCAGGACGATGTGAGGGCGGCGGCGCACGAGCTCAGGGACCTCATCCTGAAGGTGAGGCCCCACGTCCCCCCGGAGATGGTCTGACATGATCGTCACCGTCAACGGGGACCCCGTGGAGCTCGACGAGGGCATGACGGCGGAGGACCTGGTCTCCATGATGGGCATCCGCTCGGACAGGGCGGCCGTGGAGATCGACGGCGAGATCGTCCCCAGGGCGGTCAGGCACTCCACGCCCCTCAGACAGGGCATGTACATCGAGGTCGTCGGCTTCGTCGGAGGTGGATGATGAGGGAGTCCCCGCTTCCGAGGGATGTGGCGGAACGCCTGGCATCCGTGAGGGTCGGGATCGCGGGCCTGGGGGGCATGGGCTCCCACGTGGCCACCGCGCTGGTGCGCTCCGGGGTCGTGCACATGACCGTGGCCGACTTCGACGTCGTGGACGGGACGAACCTGTTCAGGCAGTGCTACCTGCCGGAGGATGTGGGGGCCTCGAAGACCGACGCCTTGTGCGAGAAACTGAAGGAGATCGAGCCCGACGCAGACCTCGAAGCCTTCGACTGCCGCCTCGGTCCCGACAACGCATGCGGCGTCTTCTCCGGATGCGACATCGTCTGCGAGTGCCTGGACAGGGCGGATATGAAGGCCATGCTGGTGGAGGCCCTCCTCGCGGGCTCCGACTGCACCGTCATATCCTGCTCCGGGATGGCGGGCTCCGGCAGCTCCAACGACATCATCACCGCCCGCCCCATGGGACGCCTCTACGTCTGCGGCGACGGCATCTCCGATTCGGATGACAGCTTCGGGCTCACCGCGGCGAGGGTCATGGTCTGCGCAGGGCACGTGGCCAACATGGTGGTGAGGATCGCCCTCGGCCACGATAAACCGTAAATCGGCTATCGCGATGTGGGTCCCGATATCATGTCGGACGATCTCATCATCGGGGGCCGCAGGTTCACTTCCAGATTCATCCTGGGCTCCGGCAAGTTCTCTCTTGACATCACCCGCGCCGTCATCGAGAACGGCGGGGTGGAGATGGCCACCCTGGCCGTCCGCAGGGCCAACTCGCCCGGCGAGGGGAACATCCTCGACAGCATGCCCGAGGGCATCACCCTGCTGCCCAACACCTCCGGCGCCAGGAACGCCGAGGAGGCGGTCCGCATAGCCAGGCTGGCCAGGGAGCTGGGCTGCGGGGACTTCGTCAAGATCGAGATCATCCGCGACTCCAAGTACCTCCTGCCCGACAACTGCGAGACCATCAGGGCGGTGCGCATGCTCTCGGACGAAGGGTTCATCCCAATGCCCTACATGATGCCGGACCTCACCGCCGCCAGGTCCATGGCGGATGCGGGTGCGGCCGCGATCATGCCCCTGGGCGCCCCCATCGGGTCCAACCGGGGGCTGCTCACCAGGGACTTCGTGAAGATGATCGTCGAGGAGGTCGACCTCCCCGTGATCGTGGACGCCGGCATCGGAAGGCCGTCCCAGGCATGCGAGGCCATGGAGCTCGGGTGCGCGGCGGTCATGGCCAACACCGCCGTGGCCACCGCCCGGGACGTGCCGGCCATGGCCAGGGCCTTCAGGATGGCCATCGAGGCCGGGAGGCTCGCCTACCTGTCCGGCCCCGGAAGGGTCCTGGAGGGCAGGGCGGAGGCGTCCAGCCCCCTCACCGGCTTCCTGGGGGAGTGAGCCGTGGTCCGCAGGCACACCGACGTCATGGACTACACCGACACCATGGAGGCCATCGACTCCGGGATCATGGACGCGGTGCTGGAGGCGGCCTCCGGGTACGATGCCGGGGGCTTCACCCGCAGGGACGTCGTATCCGCCATCGACGGCGACTGCGGCCCCGAGGGGTTCGCCGCCCTGCTCTCCCCCGCGGCCGAGCCGCACCTGGAGGAGATGGCAGGAAGGGCCAGGGAGGAGACCCGCCGCCACTTCGGCAACTCGGTGAACCTGTTCACCCCCCTGTACGTCTCCAACTACTGCTCCAACGAGTGCGTCTACTGCGGGTTCAACTGCAGGAACAGGATCCACAGGGCCATCCTGGACCCGGAGGGGGTGGCCAGGGAGCTGGACGCCATCGCCGACACCGGCCTCCGGGAGGTGCTCATCCTCACCGGGGAGTCCAGGGCCCGCTCCGACGTCGGGTACATCGGGGAGTGCGTCAGGCTCGCCTCCGAGAGGTTCGCCACCGTCGGGGTGGAGGTGTATCCGATGAACACGGACGAGTACGCCCGCCTCCACTCCTGCGGGGCGGACTACGTCACCGTCTTCCAGGAGACCTACGACCCGGTGCGCTACGGCGAGCTCCACCTGTCGGGACCCAAGAGGGTGTTCTCCTACAGGTTCGACGCCCAGGAGAGGGCCCTCAGGGGCGGCATGAGAGGCGTGGCCTTCGGGGCCCTGCTGGGTCTCAGCGACGACTTCCGCCGGGACGCCTTCTCCTGCGGCATGCACGCGGCGCTGCTCCAGAGGAGGTACCCTCACGCGGAGATCTCCATGTCCCTGCCCAGGCTGAGGCCCGCCGGCGGGGTGGACAACCGCATAGCCGTCACCGAGAGGCAGCTGCTGCAGGTGTCCCTGGCCTACCGCATCTTCCTGCCCTTCGCCGGCCAGACCATATCCACCAGGGAGCGCCCGGGGTTCAGGGACGGCGTGGTGGGGCTCAGCGCAACTAAGATATCCGCAGGAGTGAGTGTGGGGATAGGCGAGCACAGCGGCGAGGCCTGCGGCGACGGACAGTTCGTCATCTCCGACCCCAGGGGCGTCGGGGAGATCACCGAGGCGCTGCGCCGCATGGGGCTGCAGCCCGTGATGAACGACTACGTGAGGGTTTGACATGATAGCCATAACGTGCAGGGAACTCTGCGCCAGACCCTTCCTGGGGCAGATCGAGATGATAGCCAGGGCGCACCCGGAGATGGTCATCCTCAGGGAGAAGGACCTCACGGACGACGAGCTCCTGGTTCTCGCGGCCCAGTGCCTGGAGGTCTGCGAGAGGCACAACGTCCCGCTGGCCGTGAACTCCAACATGGAGGTGGCCAGGGAGCTGGACATCTGCAGGGTGCACCTGCCCATGCAGATCCTGAAGGAGGCCGAGGACCTGTCGGACTTCTCGCTGGTCGGCGCGTCGGTGCACTCCGTGGAGCAGGCCAGGGAGGCCGAGGACCTGGGCGCCGACTACCTCCTGGCGGGCCACGTGTTCCACACCGCCTGCAAGGACAGCGACCCCCGGGGGATACCGTTCGTGGAGGCCATCTGCGAGGCGGTGGAGATCCCGGTGTACGCCGTCGGGGGG
Source organism: uncultured Methanomassiliicoccales archaeon (assembly GCA_964479785.1). Lineage (GTDB taxonomy): Archaea > Thermoplasmatota > Thermoplasmata > Methanomassiliicoccales > Methanomethylophilaceae > Methanoprimaticola. The sequence goes on along the minus strand of CAYZSQ010000010.1, from coordinate 10,626 downwards.
ATCACCCCGGAATCCTACCCGGACATCATGCGCGCAGGGGCCGCCGGGGTGGCGGTCATGTCGTCGATCATGACCGAGCAGGAGCCGGCCGAGCTGGTCCAGAGGCTGTCCCGCAGGGTGGAGTGATTCGTACAAACACCGAGCGTTTCCCACCAATTATAATAATATACACGCCGATTTGGCGCCATGGGCACTCAGGATGAGTATCTGCGCAACTTCACGGTGCTGCTCACCGAGAAGGGTGTGGTCCCGCTGACGGACCCCATGCAGATCGCCGTTTACAACGAGCTTTGCAGCGGGAGCAAGAGACCCAGCGACATAGCCGCCTCCCTCGGCATCCCCTCGTCTTCACTCCATTTCATTCTGGACAAGATGACCGACGCGGGCGTCATCATCAAGGCCAAGCCGGACCCGGAGAAGAAGTCCGTGTACTACTCCAACCTGGCCCTGAAGATCGCCGGCTCCGTCACGCCCCCCGAGGGGGCCGCGGAGGCCAGCGAGGAGACCTTCAGGGACCCGTCCCGCCACTACGGCGGCATGGCCGCGGTGGCCAACATGATGGACAGCTACGCCGCCGAGATCGGCCTCAGCCTGGACCAGCTCCGCCTGAAGTACGGGGAGGAGCTGGCCGACTCCATGAAGATCGACATCGGCCACGGCACCCTTGAGGACGTCATACCCGTGATCAAGGAGAGGTTCGCCTCCCTGACCGGCTTCAGGTTCAGCGTCTTCGCCCTGAACCCGCTGACCCTCGTGTACGAGGGGGACAGGGTCATGGCGTCGGAGATCGACATGATGTCCGCATTCGTCCGCAGGGCGGTGGAGAACGCCACCGGAAAGGGATACGTCGCGACGTCCACCGAGGACTTCGGCTCCGGCGACACCGCCAGGCTCAAGATCGTGTACGAGAGGGCGGAGAAGGCCCCCGAGCCCTACATCAACATGTCCCTCCACCAGAGCTCCAAGGCCGACAGGTTCATGATGGTGGAGCTGGACGGCACCGTGGGCCTCGTCACCAGCCCGGTGCAGATAGACATAGTCAACGCGGTCTACGAGAGGCCGCTGTGCGTCACCGACATCGTGAACAAGGTGGAGGCGCCCAGGTCCACGGTCACGTCCAACATCCTGAGGATGGTCGAGGACGGCGTCATCTCCGTGTTCTACTCCGAGTCGGGCACGGCGTACTACGGCATGTCCTGCTCCATCCTGATGATCAAGACCCGCCCCATCAACAGGGACACCACCGAGATCCGCTCCATCCTGTCGGACGCCAGGTCCAAGGAGGGTGCGTTCATGGAGGGGTACCTGAGGTACGTCCTGGCATCCCTGAGGGGGCTGGGCTTCGACACCGACTACATGATGGTGGTCCTGGGGGCCAAGTACATGAGGGTGGCCGGGAACGACGGCCCCCGCAACTTCGACACGTTCTTCGGGAAGATGTCCGGCATAGCCGAGGCCATCGGCCTCTCGCTGAACGTCGTGTCCGTCTACCCGCTCACCATCGGCATCACCAGCGAGAACCCCGATTCGGAGATGTCCCACGCCATGACCTTCGTCAAGGGCATGGCCCACCAGGGGCTGGAGATGGCCAGCAACGGTATCTTCGTCAGGGTGTCCGACGACACCCCCGCGGACCGGAAGGTCTCCTTCAAGGAGATCTACCCCGCCCTCAGCATGACCCCCCTGGAGGGGGTCTCCGTGGAGAGCTGCGCGGAGGCCGAGGCGTCGCCCCGGAGGAAGAAGCGCACCTCGTCCGTCAAGACCGCGCTGCAGAACCGCAGCGCCAGGGAGAACGGCAGACCGGTGAGGACCATGAGGTACATCACCGGGGTGGCGATGGTCGCGTTCATGGCGGCCATCCTGGTCTTCGGGTTCGCCGTCAACGACAACCCCGCCGAGGCCGGGAAGTACTCCGTGACCCTGGCGGACGTGGAGGGGGCCCTGTTCTACGACGAGGACGGGAATCTGATGCAGATGCCCCTGGCAGTGGACCCCGACGAGGAGGTGACCTTCACCGTGAGCTTCGAGGGGACCACCACGGACATAGGCATACTGATCGACGGGGTGGTGTACCCGATATCCGACATGCTGCAATCCGGCGAGGACGGCACCTACACCATCACCGTGTCCCAGGACATCGTGTTCAGGTCCATCCACGAGCTGGAGCTGCCGGACGACGGGAACCTGGACTACGCCATCTACACCTTCGACTCCACGGTCTCGGACTCCTACGCCTACAACTTCGACGGGTACATGACCCTCGAGGAGTACATCGAGGCCGCCGGAGGACTGTGGGTTACATCGGGGACGGTGATCGTGGTCTACGCCGAGGACGGATACTACATCAACACCGGCGACGACAGCCCGTTCTACTTCGATGTCCTGGTCTGCGACGCCGACGAGGCCGCTGCGATGACCTCCGCGGCCCTGCCCGACACCTACGTGGAGATGCACCTGGAGGGGAGCTTCGAGGCCGACGGCTGGTACGTCACAGGCGTGCTGAGGGTGGAGGAGAACAGCAGGATATCCATGAAGTTCGTCAGCACCAACGGCCGCGTCGCCATCACCATGACGGACGTCAACGGACAGGAGACCCAGCTCCAGCTCGCCGACATCGACAGGACCGTGTCCTTCGACATAGGGGACCTGGACGTGGTCATCAGCTACAGGCACGTCGGGATATACTGAGCCATATGAACTGTCCGAACTGCGGAGGGGACGTCGGTCCCGACGACCCCTTCTGCCCCCACTGCGGGCAAAACATCCGTCCCAAGAGGGGACGCCGCAAGATCAGGTTCATCCTGATGGACGTCCAGGACGACAGGCGCTTCAAGCACCTCGCATCGGCGGCGGTCATCACCGTGGTGATCGTCGCCGTGCTCTCGGTCCTCCTGGTGGACGACCAGGTCCGCACCCTCTCCCTGGAAGGCGGCGAGACCGCCTCCGGTCCGTCCGACACCGCCTTGATCGTGTCGGAGACCGCCTACATCGAGATGGGCGGCGCCCTGGCAGACGGGTCGATGACGGCCTACCTGACGAACAACGGCGAGCTGTGCATCACCCTCGACAGCGACCTGACCTCCGGCTTCGACACCTTCACCTGGACCCTGAGGGACGAGGTCTCGGGGACCTACCAGTACATCACGAAGGAACTGGAGGACGGGGTGGCCAAGATCAACTGGGAGTACCCCACCATCGGCAGCTACACGGTCATCCTCCTGTGCTCGTCGTCGGAGACCGACGACACCGCCGTCTACGTCGGCTACATGACCTACTACGGCGACAGCCACGTCCAGCACAGCTTCGTGTTCGACGGCGCCACGTACACCGTCTACACCGACGTGACCCTGGAGGAGTACCTCTCCTACAGGGACTCCGACGCGGACAGGGACGCCTCGTCCCCGGAGGACGCCGCGACATTCATCGTGACCAGCGATTCCGTGAGGACCATCGCCTCCAGGCTGAGCGACGCCTATCTGAGGGTGAACTCCACCGCCAGCACCTCCGACGGGGAGTACGCCCGCTTCATCCTCACGTTCATCCAATCGTGCTTCACCGTGACCAGCGACCTGTCCGTGTACGGCCAGAGCACCTACTGGGCGTACCCGGCGGAGACGCTGTACCTGGGCACCGGCGACTCCGGGGACCTGGCGGTGCTGGCCGCCGCCATATTCGAGGCCTCGGGATACGACGCCGGGATCGTGCTCCTCCACGGGCACACGGTGGCGGCGGTGTCCATAGCCGACTACGCGCCGACCGACGCACCGGACGGGTACCACCTGCTGAGCGTCACCGTGGACGGCGTGACCTACTACCTGTGCGAGACCACCGCCTTGGTCCAACCCGGATACGTCAGCACTGCCTACGGGTACTCCGGCGGCAGGTTCCTCTACTACGGGGAGGACACCGGCGAGGACCTGGGGTTCGCGAAGTCCTGACACCACATTTATCTATCGAGTGGGGATAGTCGGGGACATGGGCTTCGGATTCAAACCTGTGAGGACCGACGAGGAGTACAAAGCCGTCGTCATCGTCAGGACGGACCTGGACATGGGCAAGGGCAAGATCGCCGCCCAGGTGGGCCACGCCTCCGTGGAGCTGGCGCTCCGTGCCCAGAAGATGGACAGGAAGGCCTTCGACAGGTGGATGTCCTGCGGCCAGAGGAAGGTCGTCCTCAAGGTCCAGACCAAGGACGACCTCATAAGGTACATGAACGAGGCCCGCAGCAACGGGCTCTACACCGTCTCGATCACCGACGCCGGCAGGACCCAGATCGAACCCGGGACCATGACCTGCGTGGGCATCGGCCCCGCCCCCGAGTCGGATATCGACGCCGTCACCCGCGACCTCAAGATGCTGTGATCGGCACGTCCGTCCACGAGTGGATGATGGGCCCACGTCATCCGGGTCCTCGGACCTCCACCTTCGTCGAGTACCAGACGTCGGAGGGCAGATGGCCGGCACTGGTCTCGCCTATGTCGAACCTATTGCCCGAATCCTCCCCGGTGCCCGTGGTCTCGCATAGGTAGTATCTGATGCCGTCGATGGTGACGTAGTACCCGGTGCCCTCGACCGCGATGGCGGACATGGCGTGGTCCGAGAACACCACCATGGCCACGTCGTATCCGGCTATGATCATGAGCGTGTCGTAGAAGATCACGGAGTCCTCGCAGTCCCCTCCGCCGTTCCAGAGGTACTCCAGGGGGAACGTCCAGTACTCCAGGGTCCCGTACAGCTCATCATCGGAGATGTAGTCGATGGTCTGCACGAAGTACAGTATGAAATCGGCCAGGTCGGCATCGGAGGGGCACATCTCCTTCAGCGTCCCCACCAGCGCGATGAGCGTGGGATCGTCCACGGTGTGGTAGTGGGCCACGTAGCCGGAGTCTTCCAACGACACCCTGAACGGGTACGCGTTCTCGTAATCGTAGCGGTACACGTCGCTGTACAGCAGCACGACCTCCACGGAATACTCCGAACCGCCGTAGGTCCAGGTGTGGGTGAACACCCGGGTCTCGTCGATGAAGAAGTCCATGTACCTGGTGACGTCCCCGACGGCCTCGGTCACCCTGTACAGCCCGGGGTCCAGGGAACCCAGGTCGGAGGTCACCACGTTCCCCGAGGAGTCGGTGATGACGGCGTCCCCGCCGAACCCGTAGCCGTCCAGTCCCGACCCCGGGTCGATGACTGTGTAGGATCCGCCGGCCACGGCGGTGATGGTCAGCGAGGGGCTCATCATGGTGACCCTCAGCGTGCGGCCGGTGGACGCCAGGGTGCCGTTCACGTACCAGCCGGTGAACCCCTCCCCGTAGGCGGTCAGCGTCAGGGTGCCGCCGATCTCCACGGTGCCGCTGCCGATGACCGTCAGGGGGTACTCCGCGTACACCGACGGTGTGAAGGACGTCTCCGGCTCGAATCCGTATACGTCGATCAGATCGTAGGTGATGCTGGTGGTGCCCTGCTCCAGGGATATCCTGACCTGTACGGACAGGTTGTAGAGCCAGTACAGCGTGCCGTCCTCGGCCTCCCATATGGTGCAGCTGTATCCGTTGGCCTCCCCCAGCCCCACATAGTGCAGGGTGGTCGTGCCGCCGCCGGTCCAGGATCCGGTGGAGCTCTGGACCGTCGTCGAGCCTCCCTCCCAGGAGTACTCGATGTCACGTATCGTCGTGTAGTAGTGCTCCCCGTCCACGTATGCGACGTACTCCCGTGCCAGGGTGCCGGACATGGTGTGCCTGACGGTGCCGTTGTAGTAGGTCCCCGACACGCTCCAAAGGTAGCCGGTGCCGGACAGGTCCTCATCCACCCAGCAGGCGTAGACCGTCAGGTCGCCGGAGAACTCCGGGTCTATGAGGACCACTGGCTGAGTCAGATCCTCATCCAGGTACCATCCTCCGAAGGTGTAACCCTCGCGTACCGGGTCGGGGAGGAAGGTGTATCCCCCGCCGTAGTAGGAGTCCTGCACCTCGCCGGTGAAGCTCCCCCCGCCCAGCACATACCGGATGGAGTACTCGGGAGCCTCCTCCCAGTTGGCGTACAGGGTGACGTCCCCGCTCAGACCGGAGGTGTCCGTCAGGTACTCGGCCGATCCCTCCTCCAGGGTCCATCCCAGGAACACGTACCCGTATCTCACCGGGACCGGCAGGAGCACGGCCTCCCCGGAGGCGTACTCGGTGGGCGGGTCCTCGGCCAACTCCCCGCCGTCCAGCTCGTATCCTATGCTCCAGGTCTCCTCCCCGTACCCTTCCAGGAGGATGATGCAACCTGCCGCCGCGATGACGGCGACGGCAAGGACGGCGACCGCGTGGGAGACCTTCATAC
>CAYZSQ010000010.1:0-4205 GCA_964479785.1 uncultured Methanomassiliicoccales archaeon | reverse complement strand
GTAGGCACGCGTGCCTATATCAACCCACATCGGCGTCCCTCGGAGGATGTGGAACGCCCGGGGACCTCAACCTGCCTTAACTTCCTCCGGATACCTCCATCATGTTTATTAACGCCGTTACTTTCCTGTCGACCATGGCGATGATCGACATCGAATACAGGCATACCGCCAAGGACCCCGAGGACCCCACCATCCGCAGGAGGACCAACGGGGCGATGAACGCCTACATCAAGGACCTGGTGTTCGAGATGCAGATGGCCGACATATCCTGCAGCTACAGGGAGACCGTCATCCCCGAGGGGAAGAGCGAGGTCCTCATCAACGGCAGGACCATCCCCGAGATCATCGAGGGGCTGGAGATCAAGATGCTCGACGCTGAGGAGACCTGCGACGTGGGGAAGGTCTCCATGGTCAGGTTCGGCAGGCCCACCCTGGACTGGAAGAGGGAGCACGTGGAGGACGTGCCGGACACCATCATGAAGAACGCCATAGCCAAGGTGTACGCCGACGAGAACAGGAACAGGATCGACGTCATCAACTGAGACCACAAGGGGCAAACGCCCCCTTTTTATATACCCCGTCCACATCCCAGGGGGCGATGTTCGAAATCGTAAGAAGGGACGGCCTGGCCAGGATAGGGAGGTTCACCACCGGGTCCGGCACCTTTGAGACTCCGGCCCTCCTCCCGGTGGTCAACCCCAAGATACGCACCGTGGAGCCCAGGGACCTCCATGACAGGTTCGGGTTCCGCGCTCTCATCACAAATTCATACATCATCCGCAACAACCCCGCGCTGAGGGATAGGGCGCTGGAGGTGGGGCTGCACGAGCTCCTGGACTTCCCCGGGACGATCATGACCGACTCCGGCACGTTCCAGAGCCACATGTACGGCGAGGTGGAGGTCACAAACGAGGAGATCGTGGGGTTCCAGAAGGCCATAGGCACGGACATCGGCACCGTCCTGGACATCTTCACCGAGCCCGACTGGTCCCACGAGAAGACCAGGAGGGCCATAGAGACCACCCTGGAGCGCACCGAGCAGGCCTGCGGCATGAAGGGCGACATGATGATCAACGGCGTGGTCCAGGGCTCCGTGTACACCGATCTGAGGGAGTACAGCGCCTCCTCCATGGCTTCCATGGACGTGGACGTCCACCCCATAGGAGGGGTGGTCCCGCTGATGGAGCAGTACCGCTACGCCGATCTCGTGGACGTGGTCATGTCGTCCAAGAGGGGCCTGAACCCCAGCCGCCCGGTCCACCTGTTCGGATGCGGGCACCCCATGCTGCTGGCACTCGCCGCGCTGATGGGATGCGACCTCTTCGACTCCGCCTCCTACGCCCTGTACGCCAGGGACGACCGCCTGATGGACGTCACCGGCACCCACCGCCTCCAGGACATGCAGTCCCTGGACTGCGACTGCCCGGCATGCAGGGGGATGACCATAGAGGAGCTCAGGAGGATGGATAAGTCGAAGCGCTCCAAGGTCATCGCCGAGCACAACCTCCACCAGATCGTCAGGGAGATCGCCACCGTCAGGAGGTACATCCGGGAGGGCAGGCTCTGGGAGCTGGCGGAGATGCGCTGCAGGGCCCACCCCGCCCTGCTGGACGGCCTCAGGAGGCTGAGGGAGTACCAGGGGCAGATGGAGCTCTACGACCCCATCAGCAGGGAGGGCGCGGTGTTCTACACCGGCCCCGAATCCAGGAACAGGCCCGTGTACAAGAGGTACCTGGACAGGATCGGCTCCAGGTACGTGCCCGCCACCGACAGGGCGGCGCTGTTCGAGGACATCCCGGGGAAGCCCTACAGCAGGCCCTATGCGGAGCAGTTCGCCAGGGCCAGACGCGCCGGGTACACGCCCATCGTGGTGTCCCCCTGGGGGCCGGTCCCCGCGGAGCTGGATGAGATCTACCCCCTGGCACAGTCCCTGTTCCCGTCCATCCCTGACGCCGAGACCGAGACTGAGTCGGAGAGGCTCACATTCCAGTTCCTGTCAGTCGCCGGGTTCAAGGGCGCCGTCGAGGGCGACAAGGTCCCCGACGACGGGACCGAGGAGTTCGACGCCGACCTCATCCGGGCCAAGGCCGTGGCCAGGTACCAGTTCGGACTGGAGGCCGCCGACGCCCTTTTCAGGGAGCCCATCCAGTTGGTCACCAGCAGGAAGACCGGGAAGATCAGGAACGTCATATCCGACGGGGAGCACGTGCTCTCCATGAGGGCCGGGGACGGGCTGTACACCCTGAGGATGGAGGGTGCCAGGAGGATAGTGGGATCCGTGCCTGCGCCCCACATGAGGGTCGCCGTCTCGGACGACGCCGTCCCGTTCGTGTCCGAGGGGAAGAACGTGTTCGCCCAGTTCGTCCTCTCCTGCGACCCGGAGATCAGGCCGATGGAGGAGGTCATCGTCACCGACAGGGACGACAGGCCCATCGCCACCGGCAGGGCGTTCCTCGTGGAGTCCGAGATGAGGGCCATGAGGAAGGGCATGGCCGTGAAGGTCAGGTCCGGGTCGGACGACGAGTGAGGCCGTCAGCGGTCCGTGAGGACCGTCCACCCTCCGCGGCGGACCGTCTGGTCCCTGTCCAGGTACCCCAGGTCCTTCATCCTGCGGATCATCTTGGAGACATAGGGCTTCGACACGCCCAGGCTCTCCGCGATCTCGGGTATCGTGACGTCCGGGTTCTCGGACATCGAGTCGAGCATGCGCAGCTCCATGGTGCCGGGGGCCTTCGCCCCCTCCCCCCTCCTCCCGCCGGCGCCGCCTCCCGAAGCGCGCCTGAACGTCACCACGACGCCATCCCCCGAGTCGTCTATCTCGGGCGCCGGCGCCCCCTGCGCCTCGCAGCAGGCCCACATCCTCCTGAATCCGGTTCCGATGCCCTCGACCATCTTCACCTCCCTCAGGTAGTCGCGGACGGCCGTGTTGCGGGGCCTCGACCAACCGGAGTGGATCTCCGACGCCGTTATGTTCAGCTGGCCGGGGGACCTCACCTCGAGACGGTCGTCGAACACCGACACCTGGACCGGCCCCGGTATGATGTAGCTGCGGTGGACGACCGCGTTCAGGACGGCCTCCCTGACGGCCTCGATGGGGTACTCGTAGGCATCCTCGCGGACGAATCCCCTGATGCGTCCCGAACAGCGGATGTTCCTGCGCAGGAACCCCTCGGCCCCCGTGATCTGGTCCATGATGCTTCCCGCGTAGACCTGACGGTCGAGGATCTCGACCCCGTACGGACCGGTGAGCCTGACGCAGGAGACCTCGAACCCGTCCCTGTTGCGGGTCAGGAGCTCGAATCCCCTGGTGGCCACGTAGCGCCCGCCGCGCTCGACCACGAGCCCCATCTCGACCAGCCTCTCGAACGTCGGCTTGGCCGCTCCCGCGTACCTGAGCCCGTCCAGCAGGATGGAGACGCATCCGTCGTCGAGCCCGCTCCCGCCGTCGGGGGCGATGTACGGGAGCCTGTCGTACTGCTCCGGGGAGCATTCCAGCCTCATCTCCGCGATCTCCTCCTCAGTGGCGGCGAACGTGTTCCTCCCATGGCGGATGTAGGCCCTTCCCCCGTCGTCGCCCCAGGTGCTCCCGTACGGCTTGGAGCGTCCCTGGTCTATGCTGGCCACGATCAGCAGCCTGCCGTCGGCGTTGACCGCGGATACGTCGTATCCGACCCTCGGATCCGTGAATGCACCTATGTCATGGGATACGCGTTCGATGAACGCCCCCAGATCGTCCTCGCCGATGCCGACGACCTCCCCCGAGTCGGAGACGCCGAACACGATCTCCCCTCCGAACCCGTTGGCGAACGCGGCGGCCGTCCTCACGTACCTCCCGGCCTCGGATGGGACGGACTGCTTGAACTCCATCGTCCTGCCTTCGCCTTCGGATATCCTTTCCATCAGTTTCGAGAGCATGCGGATCTCCTTCATGATCGGGTTTTTGAGTGCGGATTCATCAATCCGTACGCGTGCACGCACGTTGATCGATCGGAATGATGTTGAGTATCATAGTATATCTCAGTATAATAAAGTATATTATAGTATATGATATGATGACATAGTGTAATATGATGGAGGACGGGACAATCCCACGGTCTCCCCGTCCGTAATGATCCGGAGATCGCACCGGGATGTTGCAGAGAGAACGGGAACCGCCCCGGAAGGGGGCGTAAGGCTGGGTCGCCCCAGCGTTTTGACCACCCCTC
>CAYZSQ010000009.1:0-19039 GCA_964479785.1 uncultured Methanomassiliicoccales archaeon | reverse complement strand
CTGAGGAGGCCGCTCTTCTTCACGAAGGCGCATATCCCGCAGAGGCACTCGCTCAGGTCCTCCCCGTTGGCCACCGCGTCCGCCGAGTCGGCGATCATCTTGTAGAAGTCCTCGCGGTAGGCGCTCTTGTCGATGAGGTTGTTGCCCCCCCTCAGTCCCTTGATGTACTGGGACACCGCGGCGCTGGTGACGCCGAAGAGGTTGGCGACCTGCACCTGCGTCATTCCGTGGTTGTGAACAAGCTCCTTCGCCAGGGCGCCCCTGGCCGTGGGCAGGATGTGGGTCACGATGAGCTCGCAGGGCATCTTCATCTTAATCGCCGTTTAATATGCGAATCAGACTTAAATGTAACGCCGTTAGGCTTTCCGAAAAGGAAATCCGTCCGCGACGGCCTCATGCCATCCAGGGGGTGTCCCACTCCCAGGGGCGGATGACCTCGGTGTACATCGCCAGACCGACCACCGCGCCCACGGCGCCGGCGTCCGAGAGGATCCTGGCGTCGTCCCTGGAGGTGACCCCTCCGGAGGCGATGACCGGGCAGGGGCAGCGGGAGATGAAGTCCCTGGCCTGCTCCTCGTCGATGCCCTTCCTCTGGCCCTCCACGTCCACGTTGGTGTTCAGGACGCCGGCCAGCGGCATGTCCCGGATCCTCGAGAACATCTCCTCCACTGTAATCCGGGCGGACTCCTGCCATCCCTTGATGGCGATCCTCCCGCCCTTGGTGTCCATGGACAGGACGATCCTCCCCGGGAAGCGGTCGGCCATCTCCTCCAGCCACTCCGGCTCCCTGACGGCCTTGGTGCCGACGACGACCCTGTCGAACCCGGCGGACACCAGCTCCTCTATGGTCTCCTCGGAGCGTATCCCCCCGCCCACCTCGGCGGGCACCCCGTACTCCCGGATGATCTCCTTGAACACCGGGATGTTGCCCTCCTTCCCGAAGGCGGCGTCCAGGTCCACCAGGTGCAGGTACTCCGCGCCCCTCTCGACCCACATGCCGGCCACGCTCACCGGGTCGGGCATGACGATCTGCTGGCTTCCGGGTACGCCTCCCACCAGCTGGACCACCTGGTGGTCCATGACGTCCACCGCGGGGATGACGATCAAAGTACCGACTCCGCGAAGGAGATGAAGTTCCTGAGCACCGTCATGCCGGAGGCGCTGCTCTTCTCCGGGTGGAACTGGGTGCCGTATGTGTTGGCCTTCCTGAAGAAGGTGGGGATGGTGTTGCCCTCGTACTCGGTGGTGCCGATGGTCACGTCCTCGTCGGGGCTGCCGTGGAAGGAGTGGGCGAAGTAGAAGTTGTCGTCCCCGACGCCGTCCATCAGCGGGTCGTCGGAGATCACCTGGTTCCATCCCATGTGCGGTATGACCTTGCCCTCCAGGGGAATCACACTTCCATCGAACAGGCCCAGGCCGGGCGCGGTGCCCTCGGCGCTGTCCCGGTACAGGATCTGCATCCCTATGCAGATGCCCAGGGCGGGGGTGCCGTCCAGGAGCATCCTCCTGATGTCCTCGCGGTAGGGGAGCAGCTTCTCCATGGTCCTGTCGAAGGCCCCCACTCCGGGGAACACCACGCACTCCGCGTCCAGCACGTCCTTCATGTCGGTGACCACGGTGACCTCGGCCCCGCAGTTCTCCAGGGACCTGCGTATGGAGTACAGGTTCCCCACGCCGTAGTCGGTGAGGGTGATGCTCAGCGGCATTCCTCGATCACCTCCGCGGTCCTGTCCAGGAGGATGGCGTTGAGCTCCGCGGTGCCCACGGTGGTCCTGACGCAGTTCTCGGTCCTGCGCTTGGCGCCGAAGTCCCTGATGAGGACGCCCTTGGCCTTGAGCCCGTCCACCAGTTGTCCGTGGTCGATCGGGGCCCGGGCGAGGATGAAGTTGGAGTCCGAGGGATACGTCTCGAACCCCAATCTCCTGAGGCCGGCGTCCAGCAGGGGCCTCTGCTCCCTGACCATGTCCACGCTGCGCCGGATGAAGTCCCTGTCCCTCAGGGCCGCGATGGCCGCCCCCTCGCTGATGGCGTTCAGCGAGTAGGGGATCTTCACGCACATCATCATCTCGGCCAGCCTCTTGTTGGTGGCCATGTAGCCCACCCTGAGGGCGGCCAGGGCGTATGCCTTGGAGAAGGTCCTGGTGACCACCAGGTTGTCGAACTCGTCCACCTTGGAGATCATGCCGTCGCCGGAGTACTCGGCGTATGCCTCGTCGACGACCACGACGCCGTCGAACCTGGCGATCAGGTCCTCCAGGTCCCTCTGCCTGAAGCAGTTCCCGGTGGGGTTGTTGGGGGACGGGACGATGGCCACCTTGGCCTTGTGCCTCACCATGGAGTCCACGTCCAGCTGGTAGTCCTCGGTGAGGTCCACGGTGATGGCCCTGCCGCCGTTGCTCTTGACGAAGTAGTCGTACAGCGAGTAGGAGGGCACCGGGACCACGGAGTCGTCCCCCCAGTTGGTGAAGGTCTTGAACAGCACGTCCAGCATCTCGTCGGAGCCGTTGCCGGCGATGAGGTTGTCCGGCTCCAGGCCGTACAGGTCCGCCAGCTCCTGCCTCAGCTCCCTGGAGTAGGTGTCCGGGTAGCCGTTCAGGTCCCAGGTGGTCTCCTTGAGATACCTCTCGGCGGCGGGGTTGGAGCCCAGCACGTTGGTGTTGGTGTCCAGCCTGATCTCGCCGCTGAGCTCCGGGCTGTAGTAGGTCCGGAAGTCCCTGGCGGTCTCCCTCATGATGTCCCTGTTGACGTCCACGTCAGTTCACCAGCCTCTCGATGGGGGTCGTGAGGATGCCCTTGGCGCCGAGCCTCTTCAGCTCCGCTATGGTGTGGAATATCTCGCCGGAGTCTATGACCGCGTGGACGGCCACGTAGTCCCCGCTGCCGGCGATCTCCAGCACCGTGGGTCCGCCGATGCCGGGGATGATCCTCTCCACGTCGGCCAGTCTGGATCTCGGGACGTCGGCCATGATGTACTTCCTGTTCTCCGCCTCGATGACGCTCTCGACGGAGCTGACGATCTCCTCTATCTGGGTCCCGTACAGCTCCATCGATCCGGGTGTGGAGAACACCGCCGCCTGGGATTCCATTATCCTGCCGGCCTCGATCATCCTGTTCATCCTCAGGGTGGATCCGGTGGACACCAGGTCCACGATGTAGTCGGAGATGCCCATGTAGGGCATGATCTCCGCCGCGCCGGACACCTCGATGATGTCCACCTTGACGCCGAGGGACTCGAAGTACCTCCCGGCGATGTTGGGGTAGGAGGTGGCCACCCTGCAGCCGTCGCTCAGCTGTCTCGCATCGGTGATCCCGGAGGACTCCGGGACGGCCAGGGCCATGTGGCAGTGGCCGAACCTCAGGGGCAGGAGCTCCGTGAGCTCGCACCCCGCCTCCATGACCATGTCCTGGCCGGTGATGCCGATGTGGATGGCGCCGGAGGCCACGAAGCGGGGGATGTCCTGGGCCCTCAGGAACAGCACCTCGATGTCCTGGTTGCGGGCCTTGATGAAGAGCTTCCTCCCGAAGTCCTCCCCCAGGTCGATGCCCGCCCTCACCAGCAGCTCCAGCGTCCTCTCGTTCAAACGTCCTTTGTTCGGAACCCCAAGTTTAAGCGTCATTTGAGTCCTCTGACTCTTCGTATAATGGAGGGGTACATGAATGTTCCTTAGTCGTGCGCATGGGGAGACGCGCGGTGAAGGGCATCGTTCATGGGGTCCGATCGGTCACTCCCCGGGTTCCTCCCCCGCGGACTCGCCCACGTAGTTGAGTCCGACTATTCCGGCGACGATGACCGCCAGGAAGATCCACCCCAGGGTGTTGAGCGTCTCTCCGAACGCGACGAGGCCGACGACGATGGACCCCACCGCCCCGATCCCCACCCACACGGCGTAGCACATGCCGGTGGGGATGCCCGATTTCAATCCGCGGTTCAGGGCCATGACGCTGAGGGCTATGAACACCAGGGTGAAGGCCGTCCAGGGCAGGTCGGTGAACCCGTCGGCCATCTTCATGCCTGTGGCCCAGCAGGTCTCCAGGATGCCCCCGATGAAGATCCATCCCCACGCCCTGTTCACAGTGCCACCTCCGAGGACAGCTCCAGGCCCACCACTCCGGCGATGATCATGAAGATGAACAGGATCTTGAGGCGGTCCAGCCTCTCGCCGTAGAGGATGAGGCTGGCGATCACCGTGGTCACCGCGCCGATGCCCGTCCATATGGCGTACGCGACGCCCACGGACATGGTCTGCATCGAGAACGACAGGACGCAGGGGCTCAGATACATGAACAGTACGGTGAACGCCCCCCAGGCCAGGCTGCGGGTCTCGTTGTACTTCTTGAGACCGATCACCCAGACGGGCTCCAGGAAGCCGCCGATTATGACCAGGAGGAGTGCGGTGTCCATCGACACGCAGACTGATGAGCCCCTATTAATAGTCGTTGAGCAGATGGCATGGCATGAAGCTGGACGAGTTCTTGGACAGGCTCAGGTCGGAGAAGGGCGTGGTCAGGGCGGAGGTGATGCCGGACGACCTCTGCGGATGGATAGTGGAGGAGGAGTCCACGGTCACCGGGGCCATGGGGAGCATGCCTGTGAACAACATCGGTCTCAGGGAGTGCATGGCCCGGGACGTGAGGATATGCGTGTTCGAGGACCTGGATTTCTGGCACCCGGACAGCAGGTCCATGAGGATGGTGGACTCCACCGGGCAGGTGGTGGGGCACGACCTGGCACAGAGCGAGGTGCCGGAGTTCATGGAGCGTCCTGACGTGATCCTGGTGTCGGACGACTTCGTCATGTACCCGGAGGTGGAGGCCGTGGGGGACACCACCATGGAGATGCTCTCGGTGACGTATCTGGGGGACGGGGGATGGATCCCGGAGGATATGGAGCCCGTGATATGGTACCCGTCCACCACCAGCGACGCCATGATCAGGAAGTACTTCGGACATCCCCTGGACGAGACCGCCACCGGGATGCTGGCACTCAATCTGAGGTGAACCGGGCGGGTCCGCCCGCTCGATTCCGGGTCAGATCCTCCTCATGGCCTGGGCCACGTGCTCGGCGAAGAGCTCCCTGAACTCGGGGTACTCGCCAATGCCCCTGACGATGCACCTTACCCGGTAGCCCCTGCTCTCGAGCACAGATCTGAGCGAATCCTCCTCGTCCCCCGCCATGTCGTTGTTGGCGTGGTCCCCGGCCACCACCATCAGCGGGAAGAGCACCGCCTTCCTGAGTCCGATCGTGTCGACGAAGTCCACGGTGTCCCCGAACCCGGGATATCCATCCACGGTGGTGACGAAGATGTTGCGGTGTCCCTTCGCCCAGAGCTTGAGCTGCAGCTGGCTGAACGTGGCGTTGGCGTAGTGCTCGGAGCCGTGGCCCATCAGCACCAGCACCTCGTCGTCCTCCAGCTCGGGGATGACGGTGGCCTCCAGTGCCAGTATCAGGGCGTCGTAGTCCCTGTCGGTGGTCAGCAGGGGCTGTCCCATCCTAAGGGACGGTATGTTGCCCACATGGTCCGACACGATCCTCACCACGTCGTCGTACTCCATGCCGTTCATGACATGGGTGGGCTGCACCACCACCTTGTCGAACCCCTCCGAGGAGAGCTTGTCCATGGCGTCAGTGACGTAGTCGACGACCTCCCCGTCCCTCTCCCTCAGCTTCTTTATGATCATCCTGCTGGTGAAGGCCCGGCGGACGTCCCATCCCGGGTAGCGGTCCCGGATCAGGTCCTCTATGGCGCCGATGGTCTTCGCCCGGTTGTCGTTGTAGCTGGTCCCGAAACTGGCGACGAGGATGGCTTTCCTCTCAGACATGTTGGATGCATCATCCATCTAGTAGATTAAGGAAACGTATGGCACAGTAGGGTGGAGGGAGGGGGCGGGGGTCCGCCCCCATCGATAGAAGAAAGGGGATCAGAGGATGCCCTTGGCCTTGGCCAGCTCGGCGTTGAGGACGGATCCCCCTGCGCCGCCCCTGATGGTGTTGTGGGACATGGCGAAGGCCTTGTAGTATCCGTTGCTCCGCCTGAGCCTGCCGATGGTGACGGCCATGCCCCTGGCCCTGACGGGGCTGCCGGCCATGGCGTCGAAGACGGGCTGGGGGCGGTTCTCCTCCCGCCTGACGATGATGGGCTGCTCCGGAGCGGAGGGGAGGCCGAGGGTCTGGGGCTCCCCGCGGAATCCCGTCAGGGCGGCCTCCAGCTCCTCCAGGGAGGGCTGCTGTTCGAGGTCGAGCACCAGGGATTCCAGGTGGCCGTCCACCACGGGGACCCTGGCGCAGTTGGCCATCACCTTGAAGGGGGCGAACCTGAACTCGCCGTTCCCGTAGGTCCCGAGCATCTTGGCCAGCTCGGACTCCATCTTCTCCTCCTCGTTGCTTATGTAGGGCACCACGTTCCCCACGGCGTCCAGGGACGGCACCCCGGGGTACCCGGCCCCGGACAGGGCCTGGTAGGTGGAGACGAACACCTGCCTGAGTCCGAAGGCGTCGTCCATGGCCTTCAGGGGGGCGGCGATGCCGGTGGAGGAGCAGTTGGCGTTGGTGACGATGTACCCGCCGGTCTCGGCGTAGGTGGGCTGGTCCCTCACGGCGGCGAACTGGTCGGGGTTGACCTCGGGGATGAGGATGGGCACGTGGGGGTCCATCCTGTGGCTGCCCGCGTTGGTGAACACCGCCACGCCGGCCTCGGCCAGCTGGGTCTCGGTGGGCCCGGCCAGGTCAGAGGGGATGCCGCTGAAGGCGATCCTGCAGTTCCTGGCTATCCTGGAGACGTCCATGGTCTCGATTCTCCTCTCCACGGTCTCGTCCAGGTAGACGTGGTCCCTGACCTTCAGGACGTCACCCAGCCTCTTGCCCTGGGACCTCTCGGAGGCGTAGAGCCCCTCGATCTCGAAATACGGGTGGTCCTCCAGCATCTGGATGAACCTCTGTCCGATCATCCCCGTGGCTCCGAGGACTGCGACGCTGATCTTGCTCATGGATGCACCTTCATTGGAATGCATTCGGGATTCAGTGACTGATATAAAGATTGTGACGCGGTCTCAGCGGCCGGCGACCCTGCGGTTGATCATGCTGGCCAGGTATCCGGCGCCGAAGCCGTTGTCGATGTTGACGACACTGACCCCGCTGGCACAGGAGTTCAGCATGGCCAGGAGGGCGGCCACCCCGCCGAAGGACGCGCCGTATCCCACGCTGGTGGGGACGGCGATGACGGGGCAGTCGGCCATGCCCCCCACCACGCTGGCCAGGGCCCCCTCCATGCCGGCGACGGCGACGATGGCGTTGGCGGTCATGATGTCCTCGGAGTGGGCCAGCAGCCTGTGGATGCCGGAGACGCCGGCGTCGAAGACCCTCACAACGTTGTTCCCCAGGCACTCGGCGGTGAGGGCGGCCTCCTCCGCCACAGGGATGTCGCTGGTCCCGGCGGTGATGACGGCGATCTTCCCGACCTTCTCCGGGAACCTGTCCCCGGCGACGGCGATGCGGCTGACCGGGTCGTATCTGATGGGTATGGTCTCGGAGAGGACGTCGGCGGTCTCCTGGGTTATCCTGGTGACGATCACCGCGTCCCCGCCCCGCTCCAGCATCCTGCCGGCGATGCCGGCGATCTGCTCCGGGGTCTTCCCGGCTCCGAATATCACCTCGGGGGCCCCCTGGCGGATGGACCTGTGGAAGTCGATCTTGGCGTATCCCAGGTCCTCGAAGGGCTCCCTCTTCAGCGCCAGCACCGCCTCGTCCACCGTCGTCTCGCCCCTGGAGACCCTCTCCAGGAGCTCCCTGGTCTCCCTGCCGTCCATGTCAGTCCCTCGTGGTGTCGTCAATGGCGAAGTCGTTGAAATACGGTTCCACGGCGCGGGCCACCCCGGGGTCGGCGAGGGCATTGGCCCTCTGGGCCCGGGTGAACTGGATTCTCGCCGACGTCCCGTCGGTGCGGACCCTTAGGTCCGAGTACCCCATCAGGCGCAGGGCGGTCTCGGCGCCGTCCACCCTGTGAAGGATGTCCGTGGTTATGGGGACCCCCGTCCCGACCCTCGTGGCCAGGCAGGAGTTGGAGGGCATGTTCCAGGTGGGGAGCCCGGCATCCCGGGACAGCCTGCGGACGTCGTCCTTGGTCAGGCCGCACTCCCTCAGGGGCGACCTCACCCCCAGCTCCCGCACCGCCCTCATGCCGGGCCTGTCGGACTCGGGGTCGGAGGCGTTGGTCCCGTCGCACACCATATCATAACCTAGCTCCCCGGCGGACTCCACGATCGAGGAGAATATCGCCCTCTTGCAGTGGTAGCACCTGTCCGGCCCGTTGGAGACGATCCCGGGGAGGGACATGATATCGGGCTCCAGGACCACCAGCTCCACGCCGAGCCCGGCGCAGAGGTCCGAGGCCCATTGAGCCTCCGAGGAGGTGACGAAGGGCGTCCTGGCGAACACCGGGAGCACGTCGGCCCCCAGCCTCACGGCCTCGTGGAGCAGGAATGTGGAGTCCGTCCCGCCGGAGAATCCCAGGGCGAAGCGGGGGTTGGATGAGATGAATTGGGGAAGGTCGGAGGGCATGGTGCACCGGTTCCGCTGTGACCGGGTCACTCGAAGATGTGCTTCTGCCTCTCCTTGGAGATCTTCAGCAGCACCTCGGCGATCTGCTGGGCCTCGTCCTCGGACAGGCTGACCTCCTCGCAGAGCTCCAGGTACCTCTCGACGACCTCGTGCTCCTTGGCCTCGTCCCAGTACTTCTGGGAGGTCTTCTTCTTGGCCTTGGCGAGCTCGTCGGTTATCTCCATGCGTGTGGCTATTAGGTCGATGATCTCCTCGTCGATCGCCTCTATCTGGGCCCTCAGTTCCTCTGTGTTAGGCATAGCGCACCGGTTTCACCATCGTCAGAGAGCATAAAACCGTTTCCGTCCGGTCCGGATGCTGATGCACCGAAGCGTACCCTGGGCGGATTCCCGCCATCAGGGGATGCGGTGAGCGTTCGGCTATTGTAAAGGTGGATATCGATATCGATGCGTTATCTCATGGAGGTTTGCATAGATGTTTGAACAGGTACAGTTCGAAAAGTTAGTCATAATTAACTTAATGTACAATAATGTTTATCAATGATGGCGGAATAGCATGAGCATGGACATACTCGACGGGCAGTTCGCAGGTTTCCCTTCCCAGGAGAAGGTCGCCAAGCTACTCCTCGAACAGGGCATCAGGGTGGAGAAGGGACACGCCTTCTGCGGCAACATCGAGCAGGGGGACTCGGCCATCGGCCGGGCCTGCGGCGTGGACCGCAGGGTGGTCAGGGCCACCCTGGAGAGGATCTCCTCCACGCCCAGCCTGGACAGCATCTACTCCAAGCTCAGGTGCACCCTGTCCATGGTGGACATGGCGCCGGAGATAGGCTGCTCGTCCATCGTCATCACCCCCACGGACTCCACCATGCCGGGGATCCTGGCGGACATCACCTCCGTGCTGTATCGGGCGGGGATATCCGTGAGGCAGGCCATGGTGGACGACTCCGGCGACAGGGAGGCCGCCGTCCTGCTGGTGGTGGTCTACGGGAAGATCCCGTCGGAGATCCTCCCGGAGCTGAAGATGTGCCGCGGGGTCTCCAGCATCCTTATCAAGTGATTCCGAGCCGTTCCCAGACGATCCCGTGCTTCTGAGCCACTGAATCGTGCATACTGGCACTGCAGGTATCCGCATCCTTGTATGGTGCCGCGGGGGATCCGCGTTCGGCGATTCCATCATCCGTCCGATGTCCCGTTGGTTTTTGATATTTTCCGTAATCTGAATTACAGTAAATTATATTACGGAAGTTCCCATACCTCTGGTCATGAGGTTCTACGGCCGCGAGCGGGAGCTGGAGGTGCTCAGGGACACCGCCGCCGTCTCGGAGACCGCCAGCCAGATGACCGTGGTCCTGGGCCGCCGCCGCATCGGGAAGACCACCCTGATGCTCAGGGGCTCCGAGGGCAGGAGGACGGTGTACCTGTTCGTCTCCAGGCTGTCCGAGCCCGTGCTCTGCGCCAGGCTCCAGGAGGTCGCCAGGCAATCCGGTGTGCACATCCCCGGGAGGATCGAGACCTTCGGGGATCTGCTGGAGGCCCTGATGATCCACTCCGCCGGGGACCCCCTGACGGTCATAATCGACGAGTTCCAGAACCTGAGGTACGTGAACCCCTCCGCCTTCGGCGACATCCAGAGGGTCTGGGACCTCCGCAAGGACGATGCCAGGATGAACCTGGTCGTGGGCGGCTCGGTGCACTCCATGATGGTCCGCATCTTCGAGGACTCCGGGGAGCCGCTGTTCGGCAGGGCCACCAGGAAGCTGGAGGTCCGCCCCTTCGGGACATCCGACCTCAAGGGGATACTGTCGGACCACAACCCCGGATGGTCCGGCAGGGACCTGCTGACGCTGTACATGCTCACCGGCGGCGTCCCCCACTACGTCGGGATACTGATGGACGCCGGCGCCGTGACCTCCGGATCCATGCTCGATCTGGCACTGTCCCCCGGGTCGGTCTTCCTGAGGGAGGGCAACGACCTGATGGCCGAGGAGTTCGGCAAGGACAGCCGCATATACCTCTCCATATTGCAGCTCATCGCCTCCGGTCGCAATCACAGGCCGGAGATCGAGGGCATCCTCGGGATCACAGCCGGGGAGTACCTCCGCAGGCTGGAGTCCGAGCACGGGTTCGTCCGCAGGAGGCTCCCCATCCCGGGGGGCGACCCCAGGCTGGTCAGGTGGGAGGTGGCGGACCAGTACCTGTCGTTCTACTTCAGGTACATCCAGCCCAACGCGTCCTTCGTGGAGTCCGGCAGGACCGACCTTCTGAAGGAGATCGTGATGCGGGACCTGGAGAGCTACGAGGGCAGGGTGCTGGAGCGCTACTTCCTGGCCAAGCTGTCGGAGGAGCGCAGGTACACCGAGATCGGCGGGTACTGGAACAGGAGGGGGGACGTGGAGATCGACCTGGTGGTCGTGAACGGGTTCGACCGGGAGGCGGAGCTGATCGAGGTCAAGAGGAACCCGGCTAAGCTGGACATGGCCGCCCTGGAGGGGAAGGCGGAATCGGTGAGGGGCATGCTGGACGGATACCGCGTCATCTGCTCCGGGCTGTCCATGGATGATATGTGATTGAAAAGGGAAGGGTCCGGGCCCTCCGGCCCGGTTTCTGCGCGTCAGGCGTCGATCTTCAGGTCCAGGGTGTGCAGCGTCTTCTTGGGACAGACGCCCTCGCAGCGCCTGCAGGCCACCCCGGCGCACTTGTCGGACTGGATGGTGGCGCGGTACTTGGAGACCCCCTCGGGGGATATCTCCAGGGCCTTCTCCGGGCACTCCTTCGTGCACTTCCTGCATCCGATGCAGTCCTCCAGGATACCGGTCAGCAGCGTCCCGCACTTCAGGATCCTCACCTTGCACTTCTCGGTGTCCGGCAGGTCCCTCCTGGCCAGCCTCTCCACGTGGATGGAGTCGGGGTCGGGCATGGGGGGCAGCGTCTTGAGGCCGTAGATCTCCATCATGGGGTTGTACTGGTCCATGGGCATGCTGGAGCACCACAGGGAGAACTCGATGGAGTAGACGCTCTTGAAGAACTCCGAGGTGGCGAACATGCAGTGGGTGGCCCTGAGCTTCTTGGCGAAGGCGGTCAGGTCGGCCATGTCTATCTCGCCGAGCACGATCCTCCTGGCCATGGCGATGGAGGTGTTCCCGAACTGGACGATCTCGGTGGCCCCGGGGGTGACCATCCCCACGTCCATGGCCTTCCTGGCGTCCACGTAGAGGCCGGAGGCCCCGGACATGTACGCCTTCCTGACGTCCTCCACCCAGAGGCCGGCGTCGTCCAGCAGGGTCAGGAACCCGGCCCTGAGGGCGCCTATGGCCTTCCCGGCCTCCTCCACGTCGTGTCCGGTGATGTCGATGCCGTCCTGGAGGTGCAGCAGGCCGTCCTCGGTCTCTATGTTCGGAGGCACGATCACTCCGGTCTTCAGGCCGATGGCCAGGGCGGCCACCACCCCGGTCCCGGTGATGCCCACGGCCTTCCCGTGCATGGGGCCCTCCTCCACCACCTTTCCGGTCAGGGGGTCGATGACGTCCCCGGGCTGGGCGGCCATGGTGTCGTCCAGGACGTAGCACCTCCAGCCGTTCTCAACGACCTCGATCTCGCTGAGGGCCCCGGGGGCGGCCAGCATGCCGCGCTGGATCTCCTGCCCCTCCAGGGCCGGCCCGGCGGCGGCGGAGCCGGTGTAGACCTCCCCGTCCTTGACCAGGGCCATCTCCGCGTTGGTGCCGTAGTCGACGACGATGCACGGTTCCTTCTCGTTGAGGATGTCGGTCATCATCATCATGGCGATGGCGTCGGCGCCGATCTCGTGGGTGACCGCCGGGGGGATGAACACCTTGGCGTTGGGTATGTTCAGCCCCAGCGGGGCGGCGTCGATTATGTCCCCGTCCCTGGGAGGTGACTCTATCCCAAGGGTCTTGATCATGTTCTTCCCGGCGTAGGCCAGGTCCCTGATCTCGATGTTCTGGAACAGGGACAGCTGGAAGGGGTTCCCGCAGACGGCGAGCATCTCCACCCTATCCAGGTCGATGTTCAGGTCGGAGAACAGGTTGTTGGCGGCCTCGATTATCAAACCGTTGGCCACGTCCTCCCCGGCCTTTATGGCGTAGTTCACGTGGTCTATGACGTTCATGCCGGGGATGGGGTGCCTCTCGGTCACCGCCGTCCCCACGGTCTCCCCGGTGTCCAGGTCGAGGGCCTGGCAGCGGAGGCCGCTGGTCCCTATGTCCAATGCTATGCCGTATCTCACACTATCACTCTCTCTTGATGGAATATCCGGCGCTGTTCACCGCCATCACCGCCGCCCCGATCTCCAGGGGGTCGTGGATGATGGCCCTGGCCCTACTACGGGCCAGCTGGTCGTAGTAGTGGGGGACGCCGGGGCTTGATATCACGGAACCCTCGGCGATGATCTCGCCGGGGATGATGAAGGGCGCCGCGTTGAGGAGCAGGGTGTGCTCCGAGATGGCCTTGGCGATGTCGTGCATCGGCCTGACGCCCATGGGGGCCAGGCGGTCGGCCTTCTCGTGGATGATGTCCGTCACGGACACCGAGGCGCCCATCTCCTGCAGGAACCTGACGGCCCAGGTGCCCACCCTGCCGGCGCCGATGACCAGGACCTCCTTGCCCTCCAGGCCGCCGGCGGCGTTCTTCAGGGCGACGGAGTACCCCCTGGCGGTGCCCCAGGAGTTGTCGGTGTACCTCCTCTCGTGCATGTTGTAGGCCACGAACTTCTTGTCGTCGGCCATCAGGATGATGTCCACGGCGTCGTCCACGCCCTGGGAGAAGCCGTCCACGTCGGTGCCCTCGGTGATGCGGCACTGCATGCCCAGCCTCCTGACGATGGCGTCCACCGATGCGGAGAACCCGCTGATTATGCCCATTCCGGATGTGATCGGCACCGCCACGGCCCTGAATCCGGACAGGTCGGTGTCCTCCGGCAGCCCGGCGGCCTCCAAAGCTATCCCCTTGACGGTCTTGCCTGTGGTCCTCAGCAGCCTCTGGTCCAGGTCGAGCTTGTCGTCCGGGACCCCTTCTATGAGATCGGGTGTGAGCCTAGTCATTACATCACCTCGGGAGCGCTGTCGATGTATTCGGTGACGCCGCACTCCCCCTTGATCGCGTCGAGGACCTGGAGCCTCCTGAGCTCCGCCTCCCCCGGCGTCCTGCCGGAGACCATGAACGCCCCGCGCCATTCGGTACTGTCTGGCGCGTAGTCGGATATGAACCTGTCGGAGCCGAAGAGACCCTCCCCCATGGTGGGCTCCCTGACCTTGGCGAACTCCTTCTCGCCGGTGGTGCGGAGCACCCCGTCCCTGAAGTGGAGGTGCCAGTATATGCCGGATCCCCCGCTGCCCTCCCGGTCGGCGGGATGTCCCAGGACGGTGGTGACCAGCTCCTCCAGCAGGTTGATCCCGGTGGCGATGTATATCGCCGCGGGGGTCTGGCTGGGTATGCGGGCGTCTATCTCCAGCACCCTGAGGCCCTTCGGCGTCAGGATGGCCTCCACGTCCATCAGGGCGGCCAGGCCGATGGATCCGGCGATGTCGGCGCCGATCCTTCTGAACTCCTCGTCCTGCTCGGGTGTTAGGATATCAGGGAAGCATCTGACCATCTTGCAGTCGTAGTTCCCGTCCAGGACGACCTCGGTGGTCACGTAGGACCTGGCGGTCTCCCCGTTGCCTATGACCTCGACGGACACGCTCTTCCCGCTGACGAACTCCTGGATCACCGGCTGGTCGCCCAGCTCCTCGATGAGTGCCAGGCCGCGGTCCACCGCTTCCTGGTCGAAGGCCACGGTGACCCCCACGCTGCCGCTCTGGCAGGAGGGCTTCACCACCACCGGGAACCCGCACTCCGGCCAGCGGCCGGGCATCGGGACGCCCACCGACTCCATCACCTCGTTGGAGAGGCTCTTGGAGCTGGATATGCCGTAGGAGTCCAGGTCGAACAGGAACGGTATGTTCATCCCGCCCAGGATGTCGTCCAGTGCCTCCAGCAGCTCGAGCTCCTCGCAGGCCGGCAGCACGGCGTCGCATGTGGAGAAGACGTCCATGGCCGCCCTCACGTCGGTGAGGGGGTTCAGCACATGGGGCTCGTCGCAGATGGAGAGGGCGGGGGCCTCCGGCCTCCTGTCGATGACCACCGTCCGGTATCCGGCCTCGTGCGCCAGGAACACCGCTTCCATGCCCTGCAGGGCACCGCCCACTATGCAGAGCCTCATCCTACGCCCCCCTCGCCGTGGGCCTGTGGGCGTTCAGGAACGATTGGTACTCGGAATCTGTGGCGGTGCGGTATCCCATCTCGTCGAGCATCTCGAACACGTGGTCCACCGAGCGGTTCCCGTTCTCGATGTCCAGCTCGTGCTGGGCCACCCCGGCCAGGTTCCTGGCCGGCGGGATTATGGATGTTATCACGTTGGCACCGGCGTGGAGCCTGGCGGTCATCCCGGCCACCCCCTCCACGTCCAGACTGGAGGGTATGAGCCTGTCCGGGAAGAGGATCCTCATCACCGCGATGGCCTTCAGCTCCTCGTCGGAGTTCAGGGCGGCGAAGCCGCTCATGGGCGTCCCGTCCTGGGGCACGAAGGTCATGGCCCTGATCTGGGCGCAGCCCAGCCCGCCCATCCTGAGGATGGTGTCGGCGCGGTCCTCCGCATCCTCGCCCAGGCCGATCATCATGCCGTCCTCGGCCAGCAGCCCGGCCTCCATGGCCCAGACCTTCTGGTTCAGACGGTCGTCGAAGCTCTGGTGGATCCTGAGGGACTCGAACAGCCTGCGGTTGTAAGTCTCCTGATAGCAGGCGTGCCAGTCCGCGCCGGCGGCCCTGATCTCCGGGAAGACCTCCCTGGGCAGCGCCCCGGGGGAGGACATTATGCTTATGCCGACCTCGTCGTGCACTGCGGAGATGGTGTCGATGAGCCGCCTGTAGCCGTCGGCGTACAGGGCGGGGTCCTCGCCGGTGGTGAGGTCCGCCAGGTTTATGCCGGCGTCCTTGAGCGCGCCGGCCAGCTGGACCACCTCCTCCATGGGCTTCCTGTATCTTTCGACATGGGGGTTGGAGCGGCGGAAGTAGCAGAAGTTGCAGTCGTTCTTGCAGTGCGTCGAGTAGTACACGAACCCGTAGGTGAACACCCTGTTCCCGAACACCCTGTCCCGGGCGTCCCTGGCCGCCGCGAAGAGGGTCTCCATGTCCTCCTCCGATGTGACGGACATGAGCTCCACTACATCCTTCATCACCGGTGCGGCGCCCCTGCGGATCCTGTCTATGGTGTCCTCTATCATCTGATCATCTCAATCAAGCTTCAGACCGTCCTGGTAGGTCACGCTCTTCCCGGTCTTCCTGACGCTGCTCTTGCCGTCCCTGAGCATCAGCAGCCTCTCCAGCCCGAAGCCCACCCCGGCCCATGGCTCGTGGATGTCGTGGGCCGGGTCCAGGATGTGGGGGCCCACCGCCCCGGAGGCCACCTCGGTGTCCCCGATGTTGACGTCCAGGGTCTCCACGTACACGTCGGACTCCTCCCTGGACAGGGTGTACTCCAGCCCGGCGGCGGTCATGACGTCGTCGATGTAGGTCTTGAGGCATTCGGTGGGATCGCCCTCCGGCCCCAGGTCCACCAGGTTCATCATGGTGAACTCCTCCAGGTGGCGGGAGCTCTTGGACTCCTTCCTGAAGCAGGAGCCGATCTCGAAGATCTTGACGGAGCCGTCGGTGTGGTCCCTGAGCCTGCGCATGACGGTGTATAGATTAGGTGCCAGCATGGGCCTGAGGCACCTCTTGTCGTCGATGAAGAACACCTGCCTGTAGAGGGGGTGGTCGGGGGTGATGGTCATCTTGGCCAGGGCGCTGTTGGATATGATGATCGGCGTCTTGACCTCTATGAACCCGCGGGCGGTGAGTTTCTCGGCGATGGCCGATTCCAGTTGCGACAGGTCGTGCCTGCGGGGGTTGACTATCAGGTCGGATATGCCCGCGTCGTTGGCGGCCTTCGTCCTCGACATGAGCTTGGCGAACTGCCTGTCGCGCTCCGCCGCGTCCTGGAACTCCATGTCCGAGCGGTCCTCGTCGCCGTACTCCATGAGGTGCTGTATCTGCGGGTCCGTGAATCCAACCATGTTACTACTCTTCTGAAATGGAATGGCGAAAGGCCGGGGTGTCGATCCCCGCTGGCTAGGTTTTAGAGACCCGCTGGTCGCCGGACCGCCCTCCACTGTGCATATGACCCGTATGGACCCTATATAACGATTTCTGATTTAACGTTGTTTGAAGGCGCAGGATTCCCAATTTTTCATCATTTGGCCATTCTGATATAGATAGATTGAAATATAATTAATTGGAGGTATATTCCATTGATAGTTATAATTAAATAAATCACATAGATGGATTGGATATTGTTTTAAATACTCAAGCGGAAAGGGCGAAGAATTCCTGACGAGGGTGGGCACCCCCGTCAGAAATCGATGCCGCACTGGGACAGGACCTCGAGGGTGTGGTCGTAGATCGAGATGTACTCGTCGCTGGGCGTCAGGTTGCCCACGTCGTAGCACTCCTGGAACTTCTTGCCCGCCGGCGGGTTGTTGAACATGCCCTCGTACCTGCTGATGATGTTCTCCACGATCCTGTTGATGTCCGGGACGCTCATGCCGCAGGCGGCCATGGAGGCCTCGCCCATGATCCTGGCCTCCATCCCGGTGGTCTTGTCCTGGATGGTGCCCTTGGCGGCCGCCACGCCGGACAGCAGCTCCCTCCCGGAGGCGGTGTCGACCAGGGCCTGGGCGGCGGTCTCCAGCAGGCACATCTCGGTGCAGGGCCCCGCCATGGTGTAGTACTGGTTCCCGAGCAGTACGTCGGTGTTGTAGTCCAGCGCGGCGGCCACATGCCCCGCCACCTGCATCGTCTGCCGGGTGGTGGTGGTCCCCCATCTGATGTGGATGGGGCCGTCAAGGTGGATGTCGCAGTTGAACAGCGCGAACGACGCTATGGTGGTGGCCACGTCGCAGATCGCCGTCTCCTCCACATCGCCGGAGTACCCGCCCATGATGGGCATCTGCTCGATCATGATTATGTCCCCGGCGCCGTGCCAGCCGGCCAGCATGTTCAGTCCGGCCACGTCCATCTTCAGCTCGTTCAGCTGGGAGCACTCGTGGGAGTCGAACCAGTTGAGACCCTCGTCGCCGAGACCGGACGCCAGGCGCCCGGTGGCGGTCAGCGGGGTCTGGGGTCCCTATATGCTCATCCCGGGCCTGCCGGCCCTGCGTGTAGCCTCGCGGACGTACCTGACCTCGGCCATGGTGGCCTTGATCTCCCAGGGGGTCTTGGTGGTGGCGGGATGGCCGTCGATGGTGTTCAGCACGCCGCTGACGATGGTGTCGACCACGGGCTCCTGGGCGTACGCCTCGATCATCTGCTTGAATATGTCCTCGGACACCGGGGCGCCGGTGGGTCCCCCCTGGATGACCGGTTTCCTGATGGCGTTACCCCTGCGGGCCTTGCAGCTGACCTTGTCCTTGCCGCGGCCGAGCTTGAGCTTCTTCGGGGCCATCTTCAGGCCCTCGTAGAGCTCGTCCTCCTCTATCATGAGGACGGTCCCCAGGTCCGGATTGAAGATGCCGGTGGTCAGGAGCATGTCGACGCCGGCGATGAAGAGCCTGTCAACGAGGTCCTGGTCCTCCGGCACGAAGTTGTTGCCGAAGGAGATCTCGTAGCGCTCCTTCATGAGCTTGGCGTTCTGGGGGATGATCTCGTAGTCCCACTTCTTCTCGGAGACCTTCCGGCCCTCTGCGAATCTGTCATAAGTTTCGAAGACGTCGATGGGTTTCCGCGCCACCATGTTCCATTCCCCTTGGTTGTTCTCTGCCCTAATGGGTTAATATATTTTAAGGAAGTTGGAGGGGTCTGCCCCCGCCAGGCGAGGAAAATAGCAAGGAATCCCAGCGGGGGCACTTGTTGTGGGAGGAGGGGCGAGCCCTCCTCCGAAGGCGTTTCTCTTGGGTGTGTATCGGTTCTCAGTGCTTGATGTCCAGTCCGAAGTCCCTCAGGGCGGCGACGGCCTTGTCGTAGACCTCCAGGTACTCCTGGGTGGGCTTGACGGTCTTGACGTCGTAGCACTCCTGGAAGGTCTTGCCGGCGGGGGCGTCCAGGTAGTGGGCCTCGTAGGAGGGCACCAGCTTGTTGAGGATCGCGTTCACGTCGGGGATCTTCATGCCGCAGGTGGCCTCGGCGGCCACTCCCATGATCCTGGCCTCCATTCCGGTGGTCTTGTCCTGGACGACGCCCTTGGCGGCGGCGGATCCGGACAGCAGCTCCCTTCCGGAGGCGGTGTCGGTGATCGCCTGGGCGGCGGTCTCCAGCAGGCACATCTCGGTGCAGGGTCCGGCCATGGGGTAGTACTGGTTGGCCAGCAGCAGGTCGGTGTTGGCGTCGATGGCCGCGGCGGCGTGGGCGGCGATCTGGAGGGTCTCCTTGGCGGTGGTCACACCCCACCTGATGT
>CAYZSQ010000008.1:0-22178 GCA_964479785.1 uncultured Methanomassiliicoccales archaeon | reverse complement strand
GGATGTAGTCATCGACGGCATGATAATCCTCACGGTATACGATGTTGATAAGAACGAGATTGGCTCGACGGCTATACCTCCCGAGGTCACCATCAGTGGCGGAACCATCAATGGAGAACTCGTCACCAGGTACTATGACAGTAGTGAAGAGAAGTACATCAGTCTCCCGGAAGAGGGGGATTCCGACGAGTACGCCTGGATCCAAGTATCCGGCGGAACGTTCCAGACGACATTTAGAGAGGCATTCCTTGCCACAGGGTTCACCGAATTGGTCGAAGTCGACGGAATGTACGTGCCCTCCGCTTCCCAGGAAGACGCCGTCGCGCGGATCGGCATTGCATACTACTCCACCCTCGCCGACGCCGTGAACAACGCCAAGGACGGCGACACGATCGTCCTCTTGGATGACTACACGGCTGTGGCCCAGGTCGTAGTGGATGGGAAGGAGATCATGATAGACCTGTCTGGGTACACGCTCACCATCGGTGAGGGACTGACAACGGGGATGGTGATCAAAGGCGAGGGCGCCGACGTGACATTCAGTGGAGGAGAACTCGTACTCTGTGCTTCGGATGTGGGAATCTGCATTCTACAGGGGTACCTTACCCTGGAATCGTGCCAGGTCGAGGCTACGGGATACGACAGATATGGGATGAACGTCTTCTTGATCTATGGTTCGACCGATGCTTCTGTCAGCGATTATTCCGGCATCTACATCGACAGTGACACAGTGGTGAACAGTAACATACCAAATGGAATGGAGGGCACGTACGTGGTGTTCGTCTACTTCAACGAAGACAATGTCGCCTACGGAGTGAACGTGGAGATATTCGGCGCGTTCACTGGCAATGTCGAATGCTGCGTGTATGTCCAGGGTAGCGTCCAAGGGACGGGCGACAACATCCCCCAGGTCCTGGTGGGCGAGGGTGCGAACCTCAAGGGTCAAATTTACGGTGCGGGGATAGCGAATTACATCATTTCGGGAAAGGTGGATTCGTCCGACACCGTCAGCCTGGTGGGCATCGAGATTAGGGGCGGCAAGGTTACCGTCACGGAGACCGCCGAGATCATCGGAGGTTCGGGGGAGTTCACCATGACTCCAAATGGAAGCGGCCAGACGGCGGTGAATGCGGCCCTCGTCATAAGCCCTCACACCTATGCGCAGGATTCCATCGGGTTTGACATACAGGGTGGGACCTTCACTGCCACCATGGCGTTCGTGTACAGGAACGTCCAGACCGAATCAGCAGGGGGAAGTACCGTGGTAAGCGGTGCGATCTCCGGCGGTACGTTCAATGGGGACGTCTCGATTCAGGACATCACACCAATATCCGGAGGGACTTTCTCCTCGGACGTCTCCGATTATTGCAGCGACGGGTACGCCGTTGTCGTCAACGCGGACGGGACATACGGAATCATCAACAATCCCGTGGCGAACATCACCCAAAACGGGGACAACGGAACCATCTACTCCTCGGGCGACACATATGTGCTGACATCCGACGGGGAATACGAGGCGTCGGTCACCATCGTGTTCCCTGCGGGGACCATGACGATCGCGGGAACGTTCAGAGAGGGTTCGTACCAGGTCCAGCTGTCGAGCGTCACTCCCGGCTATGGCATGGACTACGGGTTCGAGATCGCAACCCCCGGGATCGACGTCAGCAGCATCGGGGTCGTGTTCGACGCCTCCCGGGATAGGTATTCCGTCGCATCCGCGAGCGCCTATCGCGTCGAGGACGGCGGTTCCATGACCAGGATCGATGCGGGATATTCCGGCGACACCGTCTGGTTCGTGACCGGCGGCAACTCCCTGTACTATGTGGACGTGGGATACGAGGCGGTCTTCTGGGACTTCCCCGACACCGACGACGAGTACGTCCCGCCCACCATCGTCGTGGACCAGGGCTCCGGCTCCTCCGGGGACGTGACCGTGGTGGCCTGCGCCGCCGCAGCGGTGGTCGCGGCCCTGATCGCCGCCTTCCTGATCATGGAGTACAGGAAGAGGTGACGGTCGCCGGGTCTAGCAACCGGAGCAAAACCCTTATCGCGGGGGGCCGGGAGGCCCCTCCACCCCCTCATCGCCGGCGGACCCAATCGGACGGGCCTCTCGGCGATGCGGGGCTCCCGCGGGAGCGGCACATTCTCGGAGACACAGCACCGACCCGGGGCGCCCGGGCACCATCGCCGGAAGGACGACCCCCTCCGGCATTGGACAGGAAGAAATGCCGCGCGGACCATCATTGAACGGTGACCCCATGGATGAAGTCGATTACATCGTGAGGAACGCCGTCGCATCGGTGGAGATGGAGGGGCGGCATGTCACGGAGAAGGACCGCATCCTGCTCGCAAGGTGTCTCAGGGGCGAGATCTCCTTCGAGGACGCCATCGAATCGGTCATCTCGAGTTACCGCTCCCCCCATGAGTGAACGCGGGCCCGATCATTCGATTAACATAGGTTCGTGATTATAAGTGCTATAGTCTTGGTTGTGTTACGCACCTGGGCGTCCGAAACGATTCTTCGCAATCCTGATGAAGTCCCCGACACCGAACATCTCCATCGTGCCATAGAACATCACATTCCCATCTATGTCGCGCTTCCCGTATCTTGATAATTTCCCTG
This sequence comes from uncultured Methanomassiliicoccales archaeon, assembly GCA_964479785.1. GTDB lineage: Archaea > Thermoplasmatota > Thermoplasmata > Methanomassiliicoccales > Methanomethylophilaceae > Methanoprimaticola. The sequence goes on along the minus strand of CAYZSQ010000008.1, from coordinate 19,555 downwards.
AAGAATCCAATCCGGCTCTGCGTTGCAGGCTCGAAACGTATTCGGCACGACGGTCTTGGACCACCAGGATGAATCCGAGCTCCAGATCCCCGAAGTCCTCGGCCAGAAAGCGACGGTAGACCATCGCGGATTCCAGGACCTTCATAGAGAGGCTCTCCGGGATGTCGTGTGCATCCTCGGACGGCAACGGTTTGAACTCTATCAGGTACATTCTCTGACGGTGTCTGGCCATGCAGTCCACGCATTTCGGCAGATGGTCGTTGGAAACTCTCTTGGCGACCAGTTCCTCGAAGTGGATGCACATGACGTCCGATAGTTCGGACAGGCTCTCTCTGAGACTGTCGGCCGTCTCCGGGATTGGTTTCCTCAGATTCTGGGCCGTCTCGACCCATCCGTTCCCCGGCATCATACCTCCAGGAACCTGGATCCGGCGTCCGACACGGGGCCCACCATCTCCGCGTACACCGCCTGGAGGTCGTCCAGGGGGCCGGCGAACTCTATGCCGCCCTCCTTGCGGGACAGGTTGTAGAAGTCGGCGTGGACGCCATGGTCGGCGATCTCGCCCTCCAGTGCCATCAGGAGCTGGGGGTTGTGCGTCGTCATGACCACCTTTACACCCATGTCCGCCACCAGGGCCGCGATGACCCCTGCCAGTATGTTGATCCACAGCGGGTGCAGGTGGATCTCCGGCTCGTCGAGCAGCAGCACGCATCCACCGCCCAGATACCCTTTGTCGGCCAGTGCCCTGAGGATGGTGAAGACCTTCATCCCGGCGGCCATGTTTCTGATGTCCACCTTGATCCCGTCGCGGGTGACGTATCCTGATGCACCCTCGGTCAGCTCCCCTTCTATGACGCCGTCCATCAGCGAGTCGAATCTCTTCCGTTTGGAACGGTTGAGCATCGCCTGGAGGGTGTCGTGTCTCCCGTTCTGGTGGAGCATCAGGGACAGCACGTCCCTGTGATCCCTGAGAACGGGCTTCACCCACTGGCCGTCCAGCACGAACGGTGAGTCGTAGTATATGATGTCGGGGAGCCGTCCGACCGGGCCATCCCATGACACGCTGTCGGAGTCGGCCTTGAAGCCGCATGAGCCCTCGCGACTGTCGATGCTCACCCTTGCGTGGCCGCCCTTCCTGAGGTTGACCATCTGGGACAGGGAGCCGAACTCCGAACGTATGGCATCCTCCACCCTCATCTGATAGAATTCCCTGTCGCGACGGCCATCCAACAGCGCCTCGATAAGGACCAGCGTCTCCCTGTCCTTCTCGCTCAGGCGGGCGTCGTCGATGGACTTGGCCTGTTTCAATAGCTGATCGACGGTGGAATCCATGCTCCAGGAACCGATGCCCAGGCCGTTCTGTATGATGGAACGCAGATTGGCGGCGGACTCGACGGTCTTCGCATCCTCGAATCCATGGGACGGCTGGAATGCGCAGTACACCGACTTGAGGAGTGTGCTCTTGCCGGTGGAGTTGATGCCGGTGATCACCGTGAGTCCTTCGATGGAGAGGTCGATGTCGGGAAGGGCGCCGATGTTCGAGAGTCTCAGCTTCATCAGAAGTCAATGGTATCGAGAATGAATAACCTATCGCACTACGATATTCTCTCCACTCAGTGTCATCGTCACATGGGAGCGATAACTGTGCGGGACCCAGAGACAGTCGTGATAGAAGGAGTATCTATGGGGTTTCCCGAGGATGACAATCATAGCACCAGTACCGGCCCGATGTCCCCGCAGTCCGCCTGGACGATCTCCGGGACCTCCCCGAACATGGCCACCCTGTCCCCGCAGCACGCCATGCATCCGGACACGCCCTCCATGGTGCCCACGGTCTTCACCGCATCCTCCAGGGATCCCTCGTCCCTCACCAGGTTCCCCAGGGCGGTGGCGCAGCAGTCCGCCAGCACCACATCCCGGGCGAACACGGTGCTGATGCTGCTGCTTCCGAGGGACACCGACGGCCCCACCGTCCTGGAGGAGGAGCACACCCCGGTGACGGAGTCCGAGGACATCCTGAACGCCATGTCCCTGAACACCGGGTGGTCGGCGAATATCCCCACCAGCACGGGCTCCGGGGACATGAGCGCGATGTCCCCGCCGTTCTCCACCACCGCCGCCGACGAACCGTTCTCCACCAGCACCTCGGCGATGTGCGCCGCCACCGCCCCGGCCACCCCGGCCATGGGGCCCACCCCGGCGATAACGGACGCCTCGCACATCCTGCGGACGATGGGACCGTCACCGGAGGACGGCGGGTACGGGTCGTAGGTGATCCCGAAGAAGGGGTCCTCCAGGATCTTCGACTCTATGGCGTACCTGGCGTCCGCCAGGGCGCCGAAGGCCACATCGTCCAGGCCGTCGTCGCAGACCACCGAGACGTGGGTCTCCTTGAGGTCCAGGCGGAGCCTCATAGCTCCAGCTGGATCGCCTTCACCGAGCAGGCGTCGATGCAGGCCCCGCAGGCGATGCAGGTGTCCGTGTTGAGCTTCACGTCCATGGTCCCCTCCTCGTGGTAGATGGACCTGGTGGGGCACAGCGACACGCAGGCCCCGCAGTTCCAGCACCTGTCGTAGTCGTGGAAGATGTGGCCGCTGAGCTCCCTCACCTGGAAGCCCACCTCCCTGAGCCTCTCCACCCCGGCGACGATGTCCTCCTTCTCGCCCACGACGCTCAGCAGCATGAAACCGATGCCGTCCCCGCCGATGTCCGCCCTCAGCACGTTGGGCTTCAGGTTGAACTCCGAGACCAGAGTGTACGTCACAGACTCCAGGACGTTGCTCTCGTCGAAGTCTATCCTGATCTTCCTCTCCGTGTCAATCCCTCCTCTCGATCAGCGGCTTCACGCTGCCCTGCCGGGGCAGCATGACGCTGGGGCGGTTCAGCAGGAACTCCCCGTGCTCTATCATGTCCTTCAGCTGGGACGCCACCTTCCTGGCCCCCGACAGGGACGACAGGGACGACGTCCTGATGCGCCTCCCGTTGTACTCCACCTTCCCGGAGCGGAGCTCCGAGTAGCTGTACCTCTTCATGCTCTTCCTGCCGGAGGGCAGGCTGTAGTCCAGCATCTCGGCGTACAGCTCGTCGTCGGACAGGGAGCACCTTTGTATCACGCCCTCGTCGAGGACGGGGATCGGCACCCCGATTCCCAGGGCCAGGGAGATGCCGTACCCGGTGATGTCCAGCCCCCTGACGTACTTGGGGTCCATGCCCTTCATGTCCCCTATCAGGGCGAGCGTCCTGGAGCCCTTCACCGGCACGCCGTTCACCTCCTCGGCGGCGGTGCTGAACTGGGTGCCCTGCCAGGCCACGTACCCCTCCCCTCCGGCCAGCAGGATCCTGGTGCCCACGCCGATGGTGTCCAGGTGGGGGTCGTTCAGCAGCGGCGACAGGGAGCCGGCGGAGCTGTAGGTGGCGTTCTTCATGTTGGGCAGCAGCTTCCCCATGTAGGTGTGCAGGGTCCTGGAGGAGGTGTTGGTGGCCACGGCGTAGTTCTGGTACAGGTTGCGGGGGCAGTACAGGTACGCCTCGTTCAGATCCTCCAGGGAGACGTAGGTGTCGATGCTCCGCCTGACGTAGCAGTCGGAGCCGGGGCTGGTGGCCCGCAGGTGGATCCTCTTCCCGGAGATGAGGTCCTCGATCACGTGCCCCCCGCCGTAGCCCTTGCCGGGCGGGTCGATGGCCGCGGTGGCGCCGATGTAGGTGTCCACAGCCGCCAGCCCCCCGTAGGCCTCCACGCTGTTGAGCCTGATGTCCGCCATCCTGATGGGCGGGTCGGAGTGTCCGAAGTTCAGGAACGCGCCGGATGAGCACATGGCCCCGAAGGTGCCGGTGGTGACCACGTCCACCTCCTCGGCGGCCTTCGCGGCCCCCTTCTTCCTCACGAGGTCCACCACCTCCTCGGCGGTCAGGACCACCGCCTCCCCGGAGCGGATCCTGTCGTTGATCTCTTCGTATGTCTTCGTCAAGGTACCGTGCACGCTCCCGCATGATAGTAGTATATCGATGGGGATGCAGTGCCAGATAAAAAGTCTCTCTAAGGGTCGGATGACGGTGCGTCTCAGGCCCCGTCGTCCCGGGGCAGGGCGGACTCTACGTCCTTGAGCATCCCGGCCACCCGCATGCCCTTGTCGGTGAGGTGGATCAGGACGGTCAGATAGTGCGGGGTCTTCTCCAGGGTCACCAGCCCGGCGGCCGCCAGCCTGTCGAGCTTGTCCGGCATGTTGGAGGTGCGGGCCACGTTCCTGTAGACCTGGGTCTTGGTGATGCCGTCGTGCTCGGAGAGGTACAGCAGCAGGCGGATCATGTGCTTCTCCTCCAGCACCGAGATCCCGCCCATGAAGCCCCTCCCACCGACAGCGTCCCTCTCCGCTCCGTCCGTCATGCGCATCATCTCCATTGGCCGTCGACGCAGGCGTCACGGCCGGCGTCTCCGGGATGTTTTGGAACGCTTTGGTATTAATTCCGTACTATATAATAATAAGACCGTATAACACCACTGTTATACGGGTGCATCCATCCGATGCACCATGGACGGGATCGACCGCGGGTCGGCGATGATGGGGTTCCAGAGGGTCGTGGTCCAGGAGATCCTCGGCCGGATCGGGGACGCGGAGCCCCCGGACATCGGGGGCATGGACGGATGCGACGCGGTGGCCGCCTGCGCCGGGGCCCTGGCGGACGCCGCCATGGGCGATGATGCCGGCACATGGTTCGGCGGGGTTGTCCGGGACGCGGTGGTGCTGTACTCCTACGCGGTGTCGGCGGTCAGATGGGGCCAGTGCCCCCTGTCCGCGGAGGACCCGGGGATGCCGGCCCTGCTGCTGTCCAGGATGATCGAGTCCACCGGGGGGTCGTCCCTGCCGGCGAGGACCCTGGCCAACGAGTTCCGCCTGGCCCCGTACAGGGGGCCGGAGGTGCTCAGGTTCCGGGAGTTCCTGGTGGACGGGGAGGTGGACTTCGATGCCTGGGCCTCCGCCTCCGGGGACCCGGACCTCGTCCGGTCGCTGCAGGCGGTGTGTCGCAGGGGTTAACGGGATTAACGGCGTTACGACATGGGGCGAACCATTATAACGGCCACCTGCGGACACATCCCTCATGATATTCGTCTTCTCGGGGACCGGCAACTCCTACTCCGTGGCCAGGCGCATCGCCGACGCCCTGGGCGTGGGCATGGTGGACCTGGCCGCCGCCGTGAGATACAGGCGCTTCGGATACGACGCCGGGGGCGAGGACGTGGGGTTCGTGTTCCCCACCTACTACTACGGCCTGCCGGACATGGTGGCCGCCATGGCCGACAACGTCACCGTCAGGAACCCGGGCAGGGTCTTCGCCGTGGCCACCTGCGGCGAGGAGTCCGGAGGGGCCTGCGACATGCTGGCGGAGAGGCTGTCCGGCCGGCTGGATGTCGATGCGTGCTACGATGTGGTCATGCCGGACAACTCCATATTCGCCTTCGAGCCCCCGACCCCGGAGCAGGAGGCGGAGGTCCTGGAATCCGCGGACGCGGAGGTCGAGGCCATAATCGGATCCCTGAGGAACGGGGATTCGGGCGATCTCAGGAACCATGTCGGCGACAAGGACTGGAGGGAGCTGTACCCCCTCTACGACCAGCAGAGGGTCACCGAGCCCTTCGCCGTCACCGACAGGTGCATCGAGTGCAGGGTGTGCGAGGAGGTCTGCCCACAGCAGATCATCAGGGTGTACCACAGGAAGCCGGTCTGGGACGAGGAGAGGTGCTCCCTGTGCATGAGCTGCCTGGAGCTCTGCCCCAAGCAGGCCATAGAGTACGGGGAGTCCACCGTGGGCAGGCGCAGGTTCTTCCACAGGGACTACTACGAGAAGAGCCTGGGCGTGAAGCTCAGATATCGAGGTCCTCCACCCCTTTCCTCATGCCCGGGTCCAGTGATATCCGGGCGCACACCTGCCGTTGGGGAAATCGCTGGAGCCAGATTACGTAATCAAAATATCCAGTTTCAACCAGATTATTGGTTAAACACTGTTAATATTTTAACTTCATATACAGAATTTGCCATATCCTACACAAATCGATAAGATGGATGCTATGCATGAGGCCAGGGAGCTTCCGAAGGATACCGTGAAGACCTTAGTAAAGGGCTATACAGTGGACATCCCCAGTGATGAACCGATTTATCCCAGTGATATTGCGTATAGATACAATTTGGACCCAGATATGGTTGAAGAAGTCATGGAAGAGTTACTTGAAGAGGGTTTCTTCAAATGAGTGGACAGTCTCCCGTTATCGAACGTCCAGAGCCGGGAACGGTCATCACGGGAATCGAGCGTGCCAGGATCTCCTGTCGCAAGAAGATTGAAAAGCCAGAGAAGATCAGACAGACCAGTGCTCATCATGCGTTCTCGTATGTTGCAAAGGACAACGTCATAATCGTAATCGAGAAGGCATATTTCCGTAACAGATCCAATTGAACTGTTCATCATGACTGACTTCGATACATGTCGAATGCTATCGACCCAATTTCTCAATTCTTATTTCAGTCTGCCTTGAAACCTGTAAAAACGAACGTTTCTCCAGTGGAAAATCTGCAAAAACGAACATCATTTTAAAAAGTTGATGTTGCAAAAACGAACAATTTCACGACACCGAATCTGCAAAAACGAACATTATATCAATGTTCCAGACATATCCAGATCCACACGGGGAGGTTGGACCCATGGAACGCATGATCATGGACGATCTGATGAGATGGAAGGACGATCCCTGCAGGAGACCCCTGCTCCTTACCGGGGTGAGGCAGTGCGGGAAGACGTACATCCTGCAGGAGTTCGGCCGCCGTTTCTTCAGGAACACCGTGTACCTCAACTTCCAGAACACCAGGGGCCTGGACCGCATCTTCGAGGGCAGCCTGGAGAGGGACACCCTCCTGGCCTACATCGGGGCCTACGTCAACAGCCCGGTGGTCCCCGGCGAGACCCTGCTGATCCTCGACGAGGTCCAGGAGTGCCCGGCGGCACTGGAATCCCTCAAGTTCTTCGCCGAGGAGGTCCCCGCACTGCACGTGGCGGCGGCCGGCTCCCTCCTGGGCGTGACGCTGGCCAAGGGACGGTCGTTCCCGGTGGGGAAGGTGGACCGCCTCGTCATGTTCCCGATGAACTTCGGGGAGTTCCTCAGGTCCGCCGGGGAGGACCTCCTGGCGGAGACGGCGTCCGGACCCGGGAGGAGGGGGCCCCTGCCGGGGCCGCTGCACGAGAGGCTGGTGGCCCATCTCAGGGAGTACATGGTGGTCGGCGGGATGCCGGACGTCGTCAGGACCTGGCGGGAGACCCGGGACGTGACCGAGGTGACGAGGCGCCAGACGGAGCTGCTGGCGGACTACCGCGACGACTTCGAGAAGCACGCCGGGGAGGACCTGGACAGGATGCTGCGCCTCTGGGATTCCGTCCCCATGCAGCTGGCCCGTGAGAACGGGAACAGGAAGTTCAAGTGGTCGGACATCGGCGACGGGACCAAGTCCCGGGAGTACCGGAGGCCGCTGGACTGGCTGGCCGGGGCGGGGCTGGTGCACGTGGTGCATTGCGTCAAGCGCCCCGACGTCCCCCTGAGGATGCATCTGAGCGAGGACGCCTTCAAGGTCTACATGTGCGACATCGGCCTCATGAGGGCCCACGCCGGGTATCCGCCCAGGTTCGCATACGCCGCCGGTCGGGAGTTCGCCCTGTTCAAGGGCGCGGTCGCCGAGAACCTGGCGCTCTGCGAGATGCTGTCCCATGGGATCCGGGATGTCGCGTACTGGCGGGACGGCCGCTCGGAGGTGGACTTCGTGGTGTCCGTCGACGGCGCCAACTTCCCGGTGGAGGTGAAGGCGGAGACCAAGGCGAGCGCCGCCAGCCTGGGCGGGTACATTGACAGGTTCCATCCATCCAGGGGCTTCCTGCTGTCCATGAACCCCCGCTCGGACTCGGAGACGCTGAGCCGCATCCCGCTGTACGACGTCCCCGCAATATCGGACGTCGCGGGCCGGGGGACGGAGACTGGGTCCCCGGACGTCTACGGGAGGCGGGTGCGCATCTTCTCCGTCAGGGATTGGACCATGTCGGACAGCGGATGCACGCTGACGGTCAGGGGTGCGGAGATGCCCGTTGAGGTCCTCAGGAAGGAGGGGGAGTACTACTCCGAGGCGGATGCGGACGTCCGTCCGGCGGACGGCGGAGCGGAGGTCCGCAGCGGCGAACCCTTCGATGGCATGGCCGTCTGGACCCCTCACGCACCCTAAATACAGGATTCGACATCCTCGGAGGGATCAACATGGGATTCAGAGAAGACAGCAACATCCCGAAGAGCCCGCTCAACCCGGAGGGGCACAGGTTCGAGACGGTCATGCTCCACGCCGGACAGGAGGAGCCGGACCCGGCCTCCGACGCCCGGGCTGTCCCGATCTACCTCACCACCTCATACGTCTTCAAGGACTGCGACGACGCGGCGGACAGGTTCGCCCTCAGGAAGGAGGGGAACATCTACAGCCGCCTCACCAACAGCACCACCGAGGTCCTCGAGAAGAGGGTGGCGGCCCTCGAGGGGGGCACCGCCGCCCTGGCCGTGTCCTCCGGCGCCGCGGCGATCACATACGCGATCAACAACCTGGCCTTCGCCGGGGATCATATAGTCTCTTCCATCAGCATCTACGGCGGCACCATCAACTACTTCGACCACACCATGAGGTCGTACGGGGTGGACTGCACCTTCGTGGACCCCACCCGGCCGGACCCCGTGGGCAACTTCGAGAGGGCCATCAGGGACAACACCAAGGCGGTGTTCGTGGAGACCATCGGCAACCCCAACGCCAACCTCGTCGACATCGACGCCCTGGCGGAGATGTGCCACACCCACGGGATCCCCCTGGTGGTGGACAACACCTTCGCGACGCCGTACCTCTTCAGGCCCCTGGACCACGGCGCCGACATCGTCATAGAGTCGGCCACCAAGTTCATCGGCGGCCACGGCACCGTCCTGGGAGGTGTGATAATCGAAAGTGGCAGATTCGACTGGGAGGCCTCCGGCAGGTTCCCCCACATGACCCGGCCGGACCCCAGCTACCACGGCGTCAGCTTCGCCAGGGACGTGCCCGACGCGCCCTTCTGCGCCCGCATCAGGGCGATCATCCTGAGGGACATGGGGGCCTGCCTGTCGCCCATGAACTCCTTCATGCTGCTGCAGGGACTGGAGACGCTGTCGCTCAGGCTGGAGAGGCACGTGTACAACACCCAGAGGGTGGTGGGGTTCCTGGCCGGGCATCCCAAGGTCCGGAGGGTCAACCACCCCATGCTCCCGGAGCACCCCGACCACGAGCTGTACAGCAGGTACTTCCCCAACGGCGCCGGCTCCATATTCACCTTCGAGATCGCCGGCGGCAGGGAGGAGGCCAAGCGCTTCGCGGACTCCATGAGGCTGTTCTCCCTGCTGGCAAACGTGGCCGACATGAAATCTCTGGTGATCCATCCGGCCAGCACCACCCACTCCCAGCTGTCGGAGGAGCAGCTGAGGGACGCGGGGATAACGCCGTCCACCATCCGGCTGTCCATAGGCTGCGAGCACATCGACGACATCATCGCCGACCTGTCCCAGGCCCTGGACAGGATCTGAGGTCCCGGCACGGGTGACGCGCCCCGTCATCCGTGCTACTTTTTCTCAGTTGGACGCATAAACCAAGAGTTTATGTCACCCTTCACCATTGAGGGCATCCAGAGGTCTAGCCATGGATAAGGTCCTGATGTCACCCATCTCCCTGTCCCCCGGGAACCGTCTCGTGACGGTGTTCGGCGGGGGCGGCGTGGCACTGCGGAAGTGCCGCCACTTCGAGGGGTTCAGGATCAGGGTGGTCTCCCCGGAGGTCCTCCCGGAGCTGGAGGCCATCGCCGAGGAGGTCGTAAGGGAGTCGGTGGATCCCTCCACCGCATCGGGATTCATGGAGGGCGCCGACATAGTGGTGGCCGCCACCTCCAGCCATGAGCTCAACGACGCCATCCGGGACATCTCCATGTCCATGGGCATCATGACCAACTCCGCCCACGGCGGAGGGGACGTGCTCATACCGTCCACGCTGCACAGGGACGGCTACACCGTCACAGTGTCCTCCGAGGGCAGGGTGCCGGCCTTCCCGCCCTATGTCATAGCCAGGATAGACGAGTTCCTGGACCCGTCCTACGACTCCATGCTGGAGCTGCTGGTCCGCCTCAGGGCGGTGATCAGGGACAGGATACCCACACAGCCCGGCAGGGCGGAGTTCCTGGCCGGGGTGCTGGACGATGAGGAGGTCTGGCACATGCTGTCCGAGGGGGATCCGGAGAGGGCGTACCAAACAGCATTGGAGAGGGGCGGTCTGTCATGATCGTGAGCCTGCACGTAACCCACTCCTCCGCCGGGGGCACCGAGGGGCTGAACGACGTGGTCCCCCTCCTGGAGTCGGAGATCGGGAAGCGCATAACCGCGGTGCCGCAGGTCTCGGAGTACGTGATCGTGAGGACCTGCAACCGTTTTGAAGTCTACACCGCCACCACGGACAACCGCGCCGTGGAGGATTATCTGAAATCCACGATCAGGACAATAGTCCCGTCGTCCAACATCGCCTACACCCTGACCGACAGGGAGAGCATCAGGCACCTGTTCAGGGTGGTCTGCGGCCTGGACTCCCTGATCGTGGGCGAGGACCAGATACAGCACCAGGTCAGGGAGTCCTATGCGGAGGCGAAGGAGCAGGGCCATGTGGGCGCCATGCTGACCCGCCTGTTCGACAACGCCATGATCGTGGGCAAGAGGGTCAGGTCGGAGACCGCACTCAACAAGGGCGCCGTGTCCGTGGGCTCCGCCGCCGTGGAGCTGGCGGAGACCAAGCTGGGGACCCTGGACGGCAAGGGCATCACCATACTGGGCGCGGGGGACATCGCGTCCGTCATAGCCAAGAACCTGGTGGGGAAGAGCGTCGGCACCGTCATCGTCTCCAACAGGACCTACAGCCGCGCCATAGAGCTGGCCGACGAGCTTGGAGGGAAGGCGGTGAGCATGGCCCGCCTCACCGAGGCGGTCTCCACCTCCGACGTGGTCCTGGTGGCCACCGGCGCCCCCCACGCGGTGCTGCACAGGCACCATGTGGACGCCGCTATGGCAACCCGTCCGGACAGGAAGCTGCTGATCATCGACGTCTCCGTCCCCAGGAACACCGACGCGGAGGTCAGGGAGGTGCCCAACGTGGAGCTGGACAACATGGATTCGCTTCAGACCATCGCCATGAGGAACGTGGAGCGCAGGCGCAACGAGATCGCCGGCGCCGAGAGGATCATAGGGCAGGAGCTGGCCCGCATGGACTCCGAGCAGAAGGAGCAGCTGGCCAACGACGTGATCCGCAGGATAGGCCTGAAGGTGGCCGGCATCCGGGAGCACGAGCTGGAGACCGCCCTCTCCAGGGCCGGCACCGCCGACGTGCACGAGATCCTGGAGGATCTGTCCAGGGCATTGACAAACAAGTTGACGGCCGAACTCTACAGGAACCTGAGGGAGGCCTCCCGCGACGGCCGCACCGACAGGTGCGAGGCGGCCGTGGAGCTATTCGGATTGAGGGATTTCCAATGATGATGTACCCCGATGTGCGCCTCAGGAGGCTGAGGCAGAGCGACAGGATAAGGAACCTGGTCGCCGAGACCAGGCTGCACCCCGACGAGCTGGTGCTGCCGGTGTTCTTCGACGCCAACATCGATTCCGTGAAGACCACCGACTCCATGCCCGGCGTGGAGACCTACCCCCTGAAGGGATACGACGGCATCGCCGCCGGCATCCAGGATAGCGACGTCAACTCCGTGCTGGTGTTCGGGATCCCGGGGCACAAGGACGCCTGCGGGACCGGGGCCTACGAGCAAGACGGCGTGGTGCAGAGGGCGATAGCAGGACTGAAGGAGAGCTCCGACCTCCTGGTGATCGCCGACCTCTGCCTGTGCGAGTACACCGACCACGGCCACTGCGGCGTCCTGGACGACTCCGGGTACGTGCTGAACGACGAGACCATCGAACTCTACGGGAGGACGGCCGTCTCCCAGGCCGAGGCCGGGGCGGACATCATAGCCCCCAGCGGCATGATGGACGGCCAGATCGAGGCCATAAGGATCGCGCTGGACGACGCCGGTTTCAAGAATGTCCCGATAATGGCCTACAGCGCCAAGTTCTACAGCGCATACTACGGGCCCTTCAGGGACGTGGCGGAATCCGCCCCCGGGAAGGGGAACCGCGCCGGATACCAGATGGCATGCGGCAACCGGCTGGAGGCCATGAGGGAGATCGAGCTGGACGTGGCCGAGGGCGCGGACATGATCATGGTGAAGCCCGCCGGGCCCTACCTGGACATAATCCGGGATGCCAGGGAGAGGTTCGACCTCCCATTGGCGGCGTACCAGGTGTCCGGGGAGTACTCCATGATGAAGGCCGCCGCTGCAAACGGGTGGATAGACGAGGAGAGGATCATGATGGAGTCGCTCCTCGGCATCAAGAGGGCCGGGGCCGACATCATAATCACATATTACGCCAGGGAAGCAGGGAGGATGCTCAGATGAGGTCGGAGGAGCTCTATGCGAGGTCATCCGAGCTGAGCCCCGGAGGGGTCTCCAGCCCGGTCAGGGCCTACAGGCCCTATCCGCTGTTCATGGAGAGCGGCGAGGGCTGCAGGATGACCGACGCCGACGGCAACACATACATCGACATGTGCATGGCCTACGGGCCGCTGATAACAGGTCACAGGCACCCCAGGGTGATGGACGCTGTTCGGGAGCAGCTGTCCAAGGGACTGGTCTACGGGGCGCCCTCGGAGATCGAGCTGAACCTCATCGAGAGGATACATAAAGAGGTGCCCTCGGCGGAGATGGTCAGGCTGGCCTGCACCGGGACCGAGGCCACCATGCACGCCATCAGGGCGGCCCGCGGCACCCGGGGGAAGGACGGGATAGTGAAGATGAACGGCGGCTTCCACGGCGCCCACGACGCGGTGCTGGTGAAGGCCGGCAGCGGATCCACCGAGTCCGTCCCGTCGTCCAAGGGCGTGCCGGTGGACGCCGTGAAGAACACGCACACGGTCGAGTACAACGACGCTCAGGCGATGAGCGACCTGCTCTCCAGGGACGACGGCATAGCATGCGTCATCATGGAGCCCATCCTGGGGAACGTCGGTCTCGTCGAGCCCGCCAAGGGGTACCTGGAGGAGGTCAGGGGGATCACCGAAGAGAACGACGTCATCCTGATCTTCGACGAGGTCATCACCGGCTTCAGGGCCTCCTGCGGGGGCGCCCAGAGGAGGTACGGCGTGACCCCGGACATGACCACCATGGCCAAGGTCATCGGCGGGGGCTTCGCCGGGGCGGCCTTCATGGGGAGGTCCGAGATCATGGGCAACGTGGCCCCCCAGGGGCCGGTCTACGCGGCGGGCACCCTGGCAGGGAACCCGGTGTCCGCCGCCGCAGGCCTGGCACAGATAGACCTGATGTGCGAGGGCACAAATTATCGTGACGTGGAGAGGCGCACCCAGACCGTCGTGTCGTGCATCAGGGAGTCCATGGAGGACGCCAAGGTGAAGGGATGCGTGAACTCCGTTGCGTCCATGTACTCGGTGTTCTTCGGCCCGGAGGAGGTCACCAACGCCTCCCAGGCCGAGACCGCCGACCGCGCCATGTTCGACAGGCTGTTCAGGTACATGCTCGGGAGGGGCGTCTACCTGGCGCCGTCCGCACTGGAGCTGAGCTTCATGTCCCTGGCACACGACGACGATTCCGTGGAGGACCTGTGCGAGGCCTACAAGGGGTTCTTCGCCGAGGTGAAGGGATGAGGATAGGCACCCGCGAGAGCAGGCTGGCCATGAGGCAGACCGAGATATTCTGCGAGAGGATGTCCCGGGCCGCCCCGGACGTCCGGTGCGAGGTGGTGGGCATCAAGTCCCTGGGGGACATCGACCTCACCTCCCCTCTGAACCAGATGTCCGCCACCGGGGCCTTCGTCCGCGAGCTGGACGAGGCCATCCTGAAGGGGGAGATCGACTGCTCGGTCAACTCCCTGAAGGACATACCCATCGACGTGGCCGAGGGCCTGACCATCGCCGCCATGTTCCCCAGGGACGCGGTGGAGGACGTCATCCTCCCCTGCCCCCTGGAGGAGCTCCCGCCGGGCGCCACCGTGGGGACGTCGTCGGTCAGGAGGGTGGAGATGCTGAGGGAGGCCCGCCCCGATCTTGAGATCAAGCCATTGAGGGGCAACATACACACCCGCCTGAGGAGGCTGGACGACGGCGACTTCGACGCCATCATCCTGGCCAAGGCGGGGCTGGACAGGATGGGCATAGACCGGCCGATGGCGGTGCTGGACAGGGAGCGGTTCGTGCCGGCCCCGGCCCAGGGGGTCATCGCCGTGGAGTGCAGAGCCGACGACCAGGAGACCCTGGAGGCCGTCCGCCGTCTGGACGACCCCCCGACCCGCATAGCCGTGGGGGTGGAGAGGGGGATAATGAAGCTCATGGGCGCGGGATGCTCCTCGCCCGTGGGGATAAGCGCGGTGGTGGACGGCGATGTGGTCCACGTCAACGCCGTGTCCTACGGCTTCGCCGGCGGGCCCAGGAGGGTGGTCACCGACCTGGCGCCGGACTACGTGCTGGACGAGGTCCTGGACATCGCGGAGTACCTCACAGGCAAGAGGGATTCGATATGACAGGGAAGGTGTATCTCGTGGGAGCCGGCCCCGGCGACCCGGGGCTGTTCACGATCAAAGGATTGGAGCTGCTCAGGCAGGCGGACGTGGTGATGTACGACGCACTGGCCAACCCGGAGCTGCTGAAGGAGTGCAGGGAGGGCGCCGAGGTCATCGACGCCGGCAAGAGGGCCAGGGACCACCACCTGAGCCAGTGGCAGACCAACGAGCTCCTGGTGAAGTACGCCAAGGAGGGCAAGCTGGTGGTGCGCCTCAAGGGCGGCGACCCGTTCCTGTTCGGGAGGGGCGCCGAGGAGGCCGAGGAGCTCAGGAAGGCGGGCGCCGAGGTGCACGTGGTGCCCGGTGTGTCATCATCCATATCCGTGCCGGAGCTGGCCGGGATCCCCGTGACCCACAGGGACCACGCCTCCCTGGTCACCTTCATCACCGGCCACGAGAAGGCGGACCGGGAGACGGACAGGATAGACTGGAGGGCGCTGGTCAACGGCCACGGCACCCTGGTGATAATGATGGGCCTGGGCAACGCCGGCCGCATATCCAGGGAGCTGATCGAGGGCGGGATGTCCCCGGACATGCCCGCCGCCGTGATATCCAAGGGATCCACCCCGGACCAGAGGGTCGCCGTGACCACGGTCTCCGGACTGGAGGCGGCGATCAGGGACAACGGGCTGGAGCCCCCGGGCATAATGGTCATCGGCGAGGTGGCCAGGGTCCGGGACGTGCTGGGAGACATGGCATGACCGTCCTGGGGTTCACCCGCCCGGCCCAGAGGATCAAGGACTCCGTGAGGGAGGCCGAGGACCTGGGGTTCACGGTGATGGCCGCCCCTTCCCTGGAGATACTGCCAGGGGACGAGTCGGAGTTCAGGAGACTGGAGGATGCCGTGGGTCCAGGAGTCCCGGTGGTCTTCGGCTCATCCACCGCGGTGGAGCAGTGCCAGAGGCACTTCGGGGAATCCCTGTCGACCGTGTTCGGGGGCGCCAGGATAATATCCATCGGACCGGCCACCACCAAGAGGCTGGAGCAGGCCGGGTTCCAGGTGGACGCCGTGCCGGAGGACTTCTCGTCCTACGGGCTGGTGGACCTCCTCAAGGACGACGTCGAAGGGAAGAGGGTGGTGATAGTCCGCTCGGACAGCGGCACCGACATCCTCTCCGACGGTCTCCGGGACTCCGGGGCGGAGCTCGTGGACGTGGCTGTTTACAAGTTGAAGCAGGTGGGCATGTGCCCCGCGCTGCTCCACATGCTGATCGCCATCAAAAGGGGCCGGATGGACGTGATGGCCTTCACGTCCCCCATGTCGGCCACCGCCTTCGTGGGCGCCATGAGGGAGCACTACGGCCGGGAGAAGGGGGACGAGTATCTGGGACAGGTGAGGATAGCCGCCATCGGCAGGCCCACCTCCGAGAGGCTCAGGTCCCTGGGCCTCGAGCCGGACATCGTGCCGGAGGAGACCACCTTCCGGGACATGCTGCTGGCGATCAGGGCCGCGTTCCCCGAGCGATCTCACAGCATCTTGGAGCAGGACGGGATCTGCCTGCAGGCCAGGGAGAAGCAGTAGAACTGCGCATCCCTGCCCTCGAGCTTCCCCAAGGCCGCAGCCCAGTTGACCACGGGGATGTCGTCCATCATCAGGAAGTTGACCCTCCTCCCGGATGACGTCATCCTGTCGAGGTAGGCGGCAAGGTCCCTGGAGAAGTCGATGCCGTTGTCGCTGAGGACCTCCCTGTCTATCTCTATAATCTCCGACCCGGGCTCCTGCCTCCCGATCTCCGCCCTCACCAGGTCGATGAGGGTCTGCATCCCGTCGGTCCTCAGACCGGCGATGGTCCTGAACTCCGGGTTCCTGACGAAATCCTCCAGCTTGTCCCTGGGGTCGCTCTCGGCGGGGCACGCGTATACCATGGTCCGCGGAGCGCAATACATTATATAAAGGAATGAACACGGAAGGACGTCGGATCGCATCCGTGGAGTATCCTGGATATAATCTTCGTCAAATACGTTGCTTTTTTGTTTGTACCGCGCTCAAATTTAAATATCTTGTTTTTCGATTACTCAGTCATGTCATTATTCGACAACACTAAAGTCGCCGGATGGGGACTCTTCCTGATGGGTATCATCTTCATCGTGTCTGCGATTCTGCAGATCTACGATGGGGCCACCCTCGACGGGGTCGACAACTGGGCGAATCTTGCGCTCGTGATCGCGGGTATCGGTACCCTCTTCGCGGCGTTCATCTACTTCGGATTTGGGAACAAGGTCCGCAAGGGCATCATCTCCGAGAAGATCGACGTCCTCGCCAGGTTCGTCATCACCTTCGGTGCCGCCGCTATCGTGGCCAACTTCTTCGGCTTCATCGGTGGCATCTTCGGCTGGATCAGCGACTCAGAGACTGTGGGCGTTGCGATGGGCACCTGCCTCATCATGATGATCCTCGGTTTCATCGTCGTCTGGATCGGCAGGAAGATCAACGACGGAAAGGCGACCAACTTCGACAGGATCATCTGGATCGCACTGGTGGTCATCTTCCTCATCGAGTTCCTGGGCAACCTGATCAACATCTTCGACAGCGTGGGCTGGGTCGACATCCTGTCTGCCATCCTGATGGCCGTCGTCTACCTCTACATGCTCGCCTTCCTCTTCGATGGCGACGTGCGCAAGCAGATGAAGATGTGAGGACTGCGAGAAGAACGATAAATCAAACCTTTTTCAAACCCTTTCCACTTTTCTGGCACATGCATCCCTGCCCCCTCTCGCCCGATGTCGATCCTCAGATGGAGGAGAGGACGATCGCCTTCCTGGAGGACCGCTCCGCCGACGCCCTCACCGGGCCCAGGCGGATGGGGAGGACGCCACTGATGGAAGCTCTGAGGGATGCGGCGGAGGCGATGGGGATGAGGGTGTGGACGCCGTCGCACCCCTGTACGGAGCCCGACCTCATCCTCCTTGACCACTGGTCGGAGCTCCCTGTGGCGGAGGACATAATCCAACGCCACCCGGACGCCGACGTGGTGTTCGGTCAGGACCTGTGCCACCAGGTGCCGGCGGCGGTGCGCCATCGGGAGCCGTGACGCTCCGCCGGGATGGTGACGGATCACTTCTGCCCGGTGATCTTGATGATGTGGTACCCGAACTCGGTCCTCACCGGCCCCACGACGTCCCCGGTCTTACCGTTGAAGCAGGCCTGCTCGAACTCCGGGACCATGTCCCCCTTCCCGAACCATCCCAGGTTCCCGCCCTTCGACTTGGAGGGGCACTTGGAGAACCTCTTGGCGAGCTCGGCGAAGTCCTCGCCCTTGGCGATGCGGTCCATGATCTTCCGCGCGTCCTTCTCATTCCCCACGAGGATGTGGCTGGCACTTACTGATTTCACCATGGGTGCCACAGCGGGGTGGCTCTCTTTATATCTTCTTCCGCTTATGGTCCCTCATGGGAAGGGATATAGCGAACATATCGCCCACCAAGGATCCCCTGGCCACCGCCGTGCTGATGCTCATGGTGGGGGTGGTCATGGTCGTCCGCGGTTCGGGCGCGTTCACCGTGCTGGTGACTTTCATAGGGGTGCTGCTGATGGTGTTTGCCGCCAGGTACGTGAGCCTGGGCCTGAGGGGGAGCGACCGCATAGTCGACCTGCTGATCGGGATCCTCCTGGCGGCAGTGGGGCTCATGCTGGTGCTGTCCATCGGCCCCGTGCAGTCGATGATGGACGTACTGGTGGGCCTGCTGCTGATCGTCGTCGGCGTCATGGCGATGCTGTCCAACCAGGACGCCGGGAAGCGCAAGAGGACCGTCGCGCTCGCCATGGGCGCCCTGTTCGTCGTCCTGGGCCTGCTGCTGATATTCGTGTCCTGGGCCACATCGGATACGGGCATGAAGGTCATCGGCGTCGTCGTGATCGTCGCATCCGCACTGTCCATATATCAGTACGTCCGCCGACGAACGATATTCTGATTAATCCAGCGATCATACGGGATACCATGAACGGGATGAGCAAGACGGCCGCGGGGGTCGTCTTCGGTATTGCACTCATATACGCAGCGCTGTCGCTGTTGCTGACGGCGCAGCATCTCCTGGAGACCGGGGCGGTCTCCCTGTTCCTGTTCCTGCCCCACGGGGAGGAGCTGGGCATAGACCTGATGGAGTACCTGGAGCCCCTGATCGACGCCTACGACGGGTTCCTCGGCACCATCTCCGGGTACGTCGAGGTCGACGCCGACGGATACATCAAGCTGATCCTGGTGGTCGCCGGCTTCATCCTCGCCGCCGCCGGGATGTTCACCAAGCCCTCGCTGGACTGCAGGGGCGGGACCAACCCCGCCCAGTACCTCTGGACCCACCGGCCGAGGGCGTTCTCCAGGGCCATACTCGCCCCGTGGGGGCTGATCACCGCATGCTGGAGGAGGTCCAAGCCCCTCGTTATAATCCCGATAGTCCTGATCCCCCTCTACGGGGTCTGGTCCCTGATGCTCACGGTGTTCCTGATAATCCCGTTCGCGGTCGTCAGGCTGATCGTCGGCGCCAGGATATCCTCCTCCGCCAGGAGGGAGGGCAGGGACTACGAGAGGTCCACCCAGTACGCCGTCTGCCCCAAGTGCAAGCGGAACTTCATCCGGCCGAAGGTCAAGTGCAGGTGCGGGCTGGACCTCGAATATCCGGTGCCCAACGAGTACGGGTACAAGGTCCACTACTGCAACAACGGCCACGAGATCCCCTGCACCGCGGGGAAGCGGTCCGCACTCAGGACCGTCTGCCCGTACTGCGGCGCGGACATCGAGACCAGGGAGGCCATGCCGGTGTCCGTGGCCATGGTGGGCGCCGTGGGCGCCGGGAAGACCACCATGATGCTGG
>CAYZSQ010000007.1:0-23106 GCA_964479785.1 uncultured Methanomassiliicoccales archaeon | reverse complement strand
CCGAGCTCGCGATCCATGGAGACCTTGACCGCGACCTTCGGGTCGTACCGCTCCCTGTAGACCTTCAGGCTCTTGGACGACCTCGCCCGGCCCGCCTTGACCTCGATCGGCACCGGCTCGTGGAACATGGAGACCACGAAATCCACCTCGGCGGTGGCGCCGGAGCGCCAGTAGTGCTGCCTCCTGCCGAACCTGACCACCAGCTGCTGCAGTACGAAGCTCTCCGCGATAGCTTCCTTATAGCCCTTGCAATCCTCGGGACGGACGTCGTCGAAGCCGGAGGGGGCCTCGGACCTGCAACCGAACAGCCCCACGTCGGCCATGTACAGCTTGTAGAGCGACGTCTCGTACATGGCGAGGGGTCTCGCCGGCTTTTCGATCCTGCGCACCCGGTACACCATCCCCGCCCTCTCCAGCCATACGACGGCCGCCTCCAAATCTGCCCCTCTGGCACCGGCGACGGAACGGCCGAAGACGAACCTGCTGTTGTCCTTCATCTGCTGGGCCGGTATGCTGTCCCAGACGACCTCCAGCGTCCCCTTGGTGTCCACAGGATGCTTGTTCAGATCGAGGGAGTACGTGCTCAGGATGTTGGACTGCACCTCCCTCACCCTGGCCAGATCATGGGTGCCGACCCATGTCGACACGGCGTCGGGCATGCCCCCCACCGCGTAGTACTCCCTCAGCCGGTCCTCCAGACGGGTGACGATGAAGTCCGGTATCCTCTCCCCCGGGTCCGATGCCCTTAGGAAGTCCATCATGTCGGTCTCCCCACATGCCAGGAGGAACTCCTCATAATCCATGGGGTACAGGTCGATGATCGTGACCTTGCCCACCGGGAACGAGTCCGGGGCCGGACCGCCTCCGCCGCCCTCCCCTATGTGCAGCCCCAGCAGCGACCCTGCGCACATGATGTGGAGGCCGGGGGCATCCTCGGCGAAATACTTCAGACTGGTCAGGGCCCTCCTGCACTCCTGGATCTCGTCAAGGATGATTAGCGTGCTCCCCTCGTCGATGGGGACGCGGGCCTGCAGGGAGAGGAGCGGGACCAGACGCGACGGGTCCAGAGGACCGTCGAACAGCTCATGCAGATCCCTGGATTCCTCGAAGTTGAAGTATGCGACGTTCCTGTAGTTGTCCGATCCGAACGCCTTCATCAGATACGTCTTGCCGCACTGCCTCACACCCCTGATCACGAGCGGGCGTCTCTGGGCGGACTGCTTCCAGGACAGAAGCTCCCTGTAGACGTGTCTGTACATGCTACGATATCCAGACCTATGTATTAATGCATTTTCCTAAGGACATTTTGCCTGAAATTGACCATTTTCCTAAGGATATTATCTGGATTTTGTCCATTTTCCTAAGGACATTTTCGCTGATATTGACCATTTTCCTAAGGACATTGGGATGGATATGCATCTTCGACGGGTCGTGATCCCTCCCAGGGACGGACGTCGGAGGCGATCGGGACGTGCCGGGACACGGGGCGGAGGCCCCGCTCCCGACGTGAAAACGGGGAATGGTCCCGCGGGGCGGGACCGGGTCTCACAGGGTGACGGAGCCGGCGACCCTGAGCTTCCCGCCCTCGAGGTACATGAGGATGGCCCTGTCGCCGGGCTTGTGGATGATGTCGGACTCCAGCTCGAAGGTGACCTGGGCGGTCCTGAAGTCGCCGCCGTCGTCAACGGCGGTGACCCTGCAGGGGACCATCTGCATCCAGTGGCCGATGTGGAGCACCATGCCCTCCCTCAGCGGGGACGGCCAGTACCTCACCAGGGACACCTTCCCCTCGATCCTCCTGGTCATCCCCACCGACGGGTCGGTGGTGACCACGTAGCCCCTGTCCAGCTCGTCGGACTCGATGCCGCGGAGCGCCAGGCCCACGTGGTCGCCCCTCACGCCGTCGTCGGCGTCCAGGTCGTGCTTCTGGATGGACTTGAGGATGACCTCCCTCCCGATGGGGAGCACCCTCATCTTGTCGTGCTTCCTGAAGTGCCCGTCGATGACGGACCCCAGGATCACCGTCCCCACGCCCTTCACGTTGAAGTGGCTGTCCACCGGGCAGGACCCGCAGGTCCCCTCGCCGGCGGCCCTGCCCTCGGCCTTGGCCAGGGCTATGAGCTCCTCCCTCAGCTTGATCGGGTCGTCCTCCCGGTACTCGTAGCTCTCCAGGGACGTGCCCGCCAGCAGGGGCCCCAGCTGCTCCGGCTGGATGTAGTTCCGCAGGACGATCCATCCCCTGTCGATGCCCAGGGCGTCGGTCATGACGATGGTCTCGCCCAGGAAGGAGTCTATCTTGTCGACCACGAGTATGGCGAACTCGGACATCGCCACCGAATAGAACAGGGACGACAGCTTCTCGGGGTACTTGGACGGCTCTATCAGCGTGAACGAGTCGGTGCCGGCCTTGTGGTCGTAGAAGGTCATGTCGGTGACGGTGCCCTTCTTGCCGATCCTCCCGGCGTAGTCCTTGGCCCCCAGGACGGCGACGTTCAGGTTCCCCATGATCAGATCTCCGAGTCGTAGATGAGCCTGATGCCCTCGGCCCTGAGGACGTCCACCGCCCTCTGGGGGTCGTCCACCCTCACGAAGAAGGCGGCGGCGGACCTGCCGGTGTAGGCGTACCCGTACTCGATGTTGATGCCGTTCCTGCCCAGGATGTCGGCGGCCTGGAACAGGGACCCGGGGGCGTCCTGGATGACCACGCCGATGACGTCGGTCTTCTTGACGATGATGCCCTTGGACTTGAGCCTGTCGAAGGCCGCGTCCGGCTCCTCCACGATGGCGCGGAAGATCCCGAACTCCGTGGACTCGGCCAGGTTGAAGGCGCGCATGTTGATGCCGCACTCCTTCAGGACGGATGTGATGTGGGCCAGGCGGCCGGGCTCGTTGTTTACGAAAATGGAAAGCTGCGTGATTATGTTGTCATCCATCAGATCACCCTCGTGTCGACGACCCTCTTGGCCTTCCCAGTGAACCTGGGGAGCTCGCCGGGGGCCATGAGTTCCACTCTTACAGCGATGTTGAGGTATTTCTTAAGCACGGACTCGATGCGGGCGCGGAGGGCCACCATGTCCTCCACCTTGTCGCTGAAGGCCTCCGGCCGGATCTCCACCTGGACGGTCATCTGGTCCAGGGCGCCCTCCCTGGAGACGTGGATCATGTACTGGTCGCCGACCTCCGGGACCTGCAGGAGGGTGTACTCGATCTGGGAGGGGAACACGTTGATCCCGCGGATGATGAGCATGTCGTCGGTCCTGCCGGAGATCCTGGCGATCCTCGGGGAAGTCCTGCCGCAGGCGCACTCGCCCTCCATGAGCGTGGTGACGTCCTTGATCCTGTACCTGATCATGGGCATGGCCTCCTTCTTCAGCATGGTGACCACCATCTCGCCCTTCTCGCCCTCCTCCAGCGGCTCGCCGGAGTCGGGGTCGATGATCTCCACGTACATGATGTCCCCGCAGATGTGTATCCCGTTGCGCTCCTCGCACTCGGTGAACATGGGGCCGGCCTGCTCGGAGGTGCCGTAGATGTCGTAGGCCCTGATGCCGCAGCTCTCGATGTGCTGCCTCATGCTCTCCGACCAGGGCTCCGCCCCCAGGGCGGCCTTCCTGAGCACGGTGTCCCTCCTGATGTCGACGCCCATGGACCTGGCGGTGTCCAGGAGGTGGATCAGGTAGGACGGCGTGCAGGCGATGGCCGTCACCCCCAGGTCCTGGATGAGCTCCACCTGCCTCTCGGTGTTCCCGGTGCTGGCCGGGAGGACGGTGGCGCCCACCCTCTCCGCGCCGTAGTGCGCCCCGAGGCCTCCGGTGAACAGGCCGTAGCCGTAGGAGACCTGGATGGTGTCCTCGGGTCCGATGCCGATGGAGGTGAAGGACCTGGCCAGGGCCTCGGTCCAGTACTCCAGGTCGTTCTGGGTGTAGCCCACCAGCGTGGGCTTGCCGGTGGTCCCGGAGGAGACGTGGTACCTGACGATCTCGTTGTTGGGGACGGTGAACATCTTGGTGGGGTAGTTGTCCCGCAGGTCCTGCTTGTACATGAACGGCAGCTTGGCGATGTCCTTCAGGCAGGTGATGTCGTCGGGGTGCACCTTGTGCTCCACCATCCTGTCGTGGTAGAACTTGTTGAACGAGTAGAGGTTGTTGACCAGCTTCTTGAGCTCGCGGTACTGGAGGGCCTTGAGCTCCTCCACCGGCATGCATTCGATCTTAGGGTTCCAGTACATGATCGTCCCCTTTATGGGGCGACCAATCACTTCCTCCTATAAAGCAGGCGCGCGGACGCGCAACCCATATATCCGACGCCCCGGATAGCCCGCCATGGACCAGGAGGCGCTTTGGGACGGCTTCTACAGGGCCAACGGCGGCGGGTGGAGGGGGAACTCCCGGATACCCGACCCCCTCTCCGGATCCGGGGACGCCCTCGACCTCGGATGCGGCAACGGCAAGACCGTCTCCACCCTGGTGGACCTGGGGTACCGGGTCACCGGCGTGGACTTCTCGGCGGAGGCCGTGGGCATGTGCCGGGAGTCCTTTCCAGGATGCAGGTTCGAGGTGGCGGACGTCACGTCGCTGCCCTTCGACGACGCCAGCTTCGACTACGTCACCGCCGTCCACGTGTTCGAGCACCTGGAGGACCGGGAGGCGTCGGAGGCGGCCCGGGAGCTGGCCAGGGTGCTGAGGCCCGGGGGGAGGGCGTTCGTCAGGTCCTTCACGCCCTCGGACATGAGGGCCGGCACCAGGTCCGGGGAGGGGATACGCTACGTGTACCGCAACCCGGACGGCCTGGTCAGGTTCTTCGTGGGCCTGGAGTGCGAGTACGCCAGGCGGATCGACGAGCCCACCCGCTTCGGGACCATCCGCTCCAGGGCGGAGTGCATGCTGTCGAAGCCCCGACGGCAACCCTTAACTACGGCACGATTCTACACGGTCCCATGAACTGTCCCAGATGCGGTCACTCCAATCCCCCGGAGCTCCTGTTCTGCGAGGAGTGCGACTGGAGGCTGGACCAGCCCTTCAGGTCGCCCAGGAAGCGCAACCCCCTGATCATCTCGACCGCCGCCCTGCTGGTGGGCGCGGTGGCCATCGCCCTCGTGTTCGCCCAGGACTCCTCCGTCTATCCCCTGGCGGTCGGCGCCGTCGGACTCGTGCTGGGGAGCTACTCCCTGAACGTCCCCCGCCACCTGAACAGCGACAACAAGACCGTCTGCATGGCGATCTCCGCCGTGGGCATGGTCCTCAGCATCATCGCCTTCATGCTGGGCATCATCAGCTACGGTGCTTCCTGATGGCGGTCTACCGCGGCAAGTACGTGCTGGAGGGGCTGGGGTCCATCAGCCCTGAGATGGAGCACAACCTGGACATAGCCTACGGGATCTGCATGTCCTACAGGGACGAGTTCCCCTGCGAGATGTGCGGGAGGTGCTGCCACCAGCCCCACATCGTGGTGCGCCCGGAGGAGATAGACAGGGTCGCCACCGCCGCCGGGATCCCCATCTTCGACTTCATGAGGGACTACCTGGTGCGCACCGCCGACGGGAGGTTCCTGTTCAAGAGGACCGACCCCTGCGCGTTCCTGGGCCCCGACAACAGGTGCAGGATCTGGAGGGACCGCCCCGGGATCTGCGACGACTTCCCCTACGGGGTGTCCATGTTCATGTCCAGGGTGTACCTGGCACTGACCAACCCCGACGCGGACATCCTTGACCTGATCTCCTACATGGACGACGCCTGGCCCTGCACCGGGGTGATCAGATCCGACATAAGGGACAGGATCGACGCCCGCAGGTCCGAGGTCGTCCCGATGCGATCGTCATGAGTTCCCGTCCACGAACGACCGGAACTCCCCGGCGTACAGGTCGAACAGGATGTTGTGACCGGCGCCCGGGACCTCCAGGAACCGGCTTCCGGGGATCGCCCCGGCCACCATCCTGCCCTCGCAGGGCTCCACCATTATGTCCTCGCTGCCGTGGACCACCAGGGTGGGCACGGCTATCCTGGGGGCCAGGTCAGTGGTGTCCCTCCCGCCCACGGCCTCCAGCTGCCACAGCAGCCCCTCGGGGCTCTCCAGATCATCCGGTGTCGGGAACGGCCTGCCCTGGTCCTCGAACCTCCTGAACATGCTCTCCGGGAAGCAGAACGCGTTCACCGCCACCGCCAGGCACTCGACGGGGGCCCTGCCCTCCAGCGCCATCCTGGTGAAGGTCCCGAGGACGTAATCGGCCCTGGAGGGCCTCCTCAGGTAGCTGGACACCAGCGTCAGGGACTTCAGCCTGTCCCCGTGCCTGGCGCCCAGGGACTGCCCGATCTGGGAGCCCATGGACCATCCCAGCACGTGGGCCCTCCCGATCCCCAGGTGGTCCATCAGCGCCACGGCGTCGTCCGCCATGTCGTCGATGGAGAATCCGGGCCCGCACTCCGTGGATCCCACGCCGCGGTTGTCCCAGGTGACCACCGTGTATCCGTCCAGATGACGGACGGCCTC
The DNA here is from genome assembly GCA_964479785.1 of uncultured Methanomassiliicoccales archaeon. Classification (GTDB taxonomy): domain Archaea; phylum Thermoplasmatota; class Thermoplasmata; order Methanomassiliicoccales; family Methanomethylophilaceae; genus Methanoprimaticola. The sequence goes on along the minus strand of CAYZSQ010000007.1, from coordinate 16,620 downwards.
GTCCCAGAACCCCGAATTCGCGCCGAATCCGCCTATCAGGAGGACGGGTTCGCCCTCCCCCCTGACCTCGTAGTGGATGCGCGCCCCTTCCGCTTCCATGAACATGCTCCCCGGATGCACGGTCCCCCCGATAAAGCCCTCGCTTCGTATTTATGGAATCCAGACCATGCGGTGTCCATGCCCGTCTCCCAGAAGAAGATACTGATCATCGTCATGGACGGCCTCGGCGACCGCCCCTGCGGCACGCTCAGGGGCATGACCCCCCTGCAGTACATGAGGACCCCCAACCTGGACTGGTTCCTGGCCCACGGCCAGGGAGGGCTCTGCGACCCCATAGCCCCCGGCGTCCGCCCCGGCAGCGACACCTCCCACCTGGCCATCCTGGGGTACGATGTGGACCGGGTCTACACCGGCAGGGGCCCCTTCGAGGCCCTGGGCGTGGGCATGGACATCCAGCCGGGCGACGTGGCTCTTAGATGCAACTTCGCCACGGTGGACGACTCCCTGGAGATCGTGGACCGCAGGGCCGGGAGGATCAGGGAGCCGGAGACCGCGGAGCTGGTGGAGGCCCTGGACGGGATAGAGATAGAGGGCATCGAATGCTACGTCAAGGAGAGCACCGAGCACAGGGCGGTGCTGCTGCTGAGGGGGGACGGCCTCAGCCCCGACATCACCGACGCCGACCCGGGAGGGGACACCCACCTGCTGATGGTGGAGGGCAGGACCGAGGAGGCGGAGTTCACCGCCTACGTGGTCAACAGCTTCATGGAGGAGTGCTACGAGCGCCTCAGGAACCACCCCACCAACAGGAGGAGGGCCGCCGCGGGGCTGATGCCCGCCAACATCCTGGTCCCGAGGGGCGCCGGCTGCTTCCCCCACATCCAGCCCTTCCCGGAGAAGACCGGCATGTCCGCCACCTGCGTCGCCGGCCTCGGGATGATCAAGGGGATCTGCAAGGCCTGCGGGCTGGACATCTACCCTCTGCCGGACAGCTGCGACGGGTCGGTGGAGTCCGACTACATCCTGAAGGCCCAGTGCGCCCTGGGGGCCCTGAAGGAGTACGACTTCGTGCTGATGAACTGCAAGGCCGCCGACATAGCCGGCCACGACGGGGACGCCAAGCTGAAGTGCGACATAATCAGGAAGCTGGACGACATGGCCGGCTTCATACGCGACGGGCTCCCGGAGGACACGGTGGTGGTGCTGACCTGCGACCACTGCACCCCCTGCTCCCTGCAGGACCACGGCGGCGACCCCGTCCCGGTGGCCATCTACACCAGGGACATGGTCAGGGACGAGGCCGGCGAGTTCAGCGAGACCGGATGCGCCAAGGGCATGCTGGGCAGGATCCGCGGCAGGGACATCGTGCCCATATGCATGGACCTGGCCAACCGCACCGAGAAGTACGGGTCATGAGCTGTACAGGGACAGCTCGGCCCTGAGATGCCCTCCGGTGGTCACCGGGACCTCCCTCTCGGCGGTCATGTACGGCACCCCCTCCCCGGAGCCCACCGTCAGCACCCTGTCCCCGAACTCCAGCGTCAGGGAGCAGTGCCTGCCGCCGGCGTACGCCTGCAGCAGCTCCTCCAGGTAGTCCCCCACGCCCTCCAGGCCCACGGTCATGTGCAGGGCGATCATGTCCGAGAGCCTGACCCTGGACCCGTCCCCGGACTCGTCGAAGTCCGACATCCTGACCTCCGTGGACAGTATGCCGTCCAGCAGGTCGGAGGCATCCCCCTCGCCGCGCTCCGCCAGGCCCATCTGCAGGGTCGCCGACAGGGCGATGGCTATCACGGCGATGAAGAGCATGGCGTCCATCAGCGCCAGCATCCCGCGGCGGTTCATCTGCACACGGTCACCTCCAGGACCGCCGGGAACGTCCTGCCGTTGTCGTCCGACACCGTGATGACGATGGTGCGGGACGACGTGCTCCCGTCCATGCTCCCCAGGACGACGGGGTCCGACGGCTGGCAGAACCCTCCCGGGACCCTCGCTTCCACTGCGATGCCCGAGCACCCGGAGGCGTCCAGGAACTCCCCCATGTAGTCCAGGTAGCCGGGCACCAGCACCCCGTCCTCCACCGTGGCGGTGAACCTCCTCTCGTCCAGGGACTCCGCGGGGTCCAGCGCGACGACGGTGACGTTGGCCACCACCCCCAGGTAGGCCGTCAGCACCACCATCACCGACATGAAGGCCACCAAGGCCTCCATGAACCCCATGTCCCCCTTCCTGTCCGATATCATGGACGGAGGGTGGCGTCGGGGGCTTATAAATCGGACCCCCGGAGTTTCATTGAACTCCGCGGCGGTACAGTCCGGTGGTGAATCCGCCGCACATCTGCTCGATCTTGGACCTGAGCTTCGGATCGGGATGCGCGAAGTACTCGCCCACCGCCTTGGCCAGCGCCGGGGGCCTCTTCCTCAGGTCGATGCCCAGGGACGCGACCCCGGACCTCCCCAGCTCCTCCGCGTAGTCCAGCAGGAACAGGTCCACCGAGTTCAGCAGATGGCCGAAGCCCCTCCTGTCGGTGTAGACCGGGAAGGCGGCGCCCTTCTCGTCCACCAGCTGCCCGTTGCCCATCCCGGGGTCCCGGGAGTACATCAGCTCGGTCCTGCCGAAGGCCATGACCTCCGCCCTGCCGGGGCGGTGGGCGATCAGGTCGGAGACGTCGTTCCTGGAGAGCTCCACCGACAGGGTGGTCTGGTAGACCTCCGACGGGAACCACGAGTTGTAGCAGTTGAACACGCTGCTGGCGTAGATCCTTGGGGATCCCCTGCAGGCCCTGAGCTGCCCGGGGCCGTTGACCATCACCGGGCCGTCGTGGACGCATTCGTCCAGGGCGTCGAACCTGGGCAGGAGGTCCACCAGCTCCACCCCGCGCTGGGCGCAGACCTCGGCGGCCTCGGCCAGCCTGTCCCCGTGCTCGAAGTACACCCTCCTGGCGTATGGGACCGCCGCCTCCAATGTCCTGATCGTGCTGACATAGGCCGAGAACTCCGGCCTCATGTCCCTGTGGGGGAGCCTGGGCAGGGAGACGTCCGAGGGGGCCCTCTGGGTCCTCCCGTCCAGCTTCGGCGTGCGGCCGATGAGGTTCTTGACCCCGTCGATGCGGGGGTCGTAGGTGCGGTACAGCTGGTACCTGCCGTCGGGCATCTTGAACGGGATCCTGATGGGGTCGGTCTCCACGACCTTGAACCCCCCGACCTTCCTGTCCCCGTCGAACAGGGACAGCCCGTCCTTGACGCCCACCGGCTCGGGGCCGTCCCAGCGGAAGGCGCGGTCGGCCACGTCCACCTCCCCCAGCAGGAAGCCCCGGTTGTCCGGGTACAGGGACTGCACCGGCGAGACCACGCCCCCCAGGTAGCCCTCGCAGGTCCCCCTGTTGAACACCGTCCTCAGAAGCCTCAGGGACTCCTCGTACTCCTCGGAGAAGTCCCCGTCCTCGGCCATGGAGTAGACCTTGGCGGAGAGGTAGGCGTAGGCGGGGGACCTCATGCGGCCCTCGATCTTCAGCGACGTGACCCCGATGGACCTGAGGTCCTCGATCCTGTCCACGGCGAACAGGTCCGCGCAGCTCAGCAGGTACCCGGACCTGTCGCCGGACTCGTACCTCTTCCTGCAGGGCTGGGCGCAGGACCCCCTGTTCCCGCTGCGGCCGCCCATGAAGCTGGACATCAGGCATCCGCCGGACATGCAGTGGCACAGGGCGCCCTGGACGAACACCTCCGTCTCTATGGGCGAGTCTGGGACGATGGAGGACAGCTCCTCCAGGGTGAGCTCCCTGGCCAGGACGGCGCGGTCGAAGCCGTTCTCCCCGCACCACCTGAGCCCCTCCAGGGAATGGATCTGCATCTGCGTCGACGCGTGCTTCGGGATGTCTATGGGTCCGATGGCCCGCATGAGGCCCAGGTCCTGCACCAGCACCGCGTCCGCCCCGATGTCCCTCAGGAACCTGACGAACGACACCGCGTCGGACATCTCCTGGTTCCTGATCGAGGTGTTCACCGCCACGTGCACCTTCACGCCGTGGTCGTGGGCGTAGTTCACGGCGCCCTCCAGCTGGCGGTCGGTGAAGTTCCCGGCGAAGGCGCGGGCTCCGAAGTCCTTTCCGGCCAGATAGACTGCGTCGCAACCGCCCTTGACGGCGGCCGCGAGACCGTCGGGGTTGCCTGCTGGGGACAGTATTTCCACGTCCTCCCCATCGGCGGGACCCTTTAAAGGTTGCCCGTCGGAACGGACGTCGCGGCCCGATCGGATGCCCTCCCCTCCGGTGCCGGGGATGCGGACGTCGTGTGACATGGGGATTCCAGGGGAAACGTACGTCGACCGGATGTGCCAGGCCCCCCGGCGTCCCGCAAGGGCGACCGGATGCCGTCATCGGACGGTCGGATGTCCGCAGGATGCGATGACGCGGGGGCTCACATGCGTCCCCGTTGCGGCGCAGCGTGCGCGCACGGTGCCCCGCTTATCACCGTCCACCGGGAACATCCGCCATGAACCCCATCATGGAGAGACTGGGGCTGTCCCGCGGGGAGGAGGACCAGCCCGGGACATGCTCCGAGGGCGACGCCCTCGTCATAGACTGCAGGTCCTGCCGCCTCACGCCGATCCCCTCCTCGGACGAGTGCATCAGATGCATGGTGGAGGCCATGCGCAGGGAGGGCGGGCACGACAGGGTGGTCCTCCGCACCGGAAGGGACGTGGAGATCTCCGGCGCGGCCGGGGCCGCCATCAGGGACCTGGCCTCTGTGAAGAGATGGTCCTACTCCAGGGAGAGGCGCCCCGTGAGGTGCGGCAACTGCCCGGTGTCGAGGGACGCCGTCATGGACGCCGCCTGGGCGGTCTTCCCCAAGGGCTCCGTGGCCGAGGGGCGCATCGCACTGGCGCAGGAGAACCCGGGCAGGGAGGGCTGCGAAACCTGCGTCATGCGCACCTCCGTGGCCCTGGACCAGATGGAGGAGGGCATCGGCAAGGTTATGCTCGACATGCGCGACGCCCGCGGGGTGGTCCGTTGAAGTTGAGGCTCCCGTCCTTCGGCGTGATCCTGAGACCGCCCCCGGAGGAGGACCAGTACCGCCAGGAGGAGGGGTTCAGCCTGGAGCTGTCTGGGGAACTCCCGATGCCCAGGGAGTCGCAGACCATGGTCCCCCTCGACCCCGGGGCCGCGCCGGCCGCCGACCCGTTCCCCGGGACGCCCGCGGACTTCCCGGGGCTGTTCGCCTCCCTGTCCTCGGAGGACGTGCGCTCCAAGCCCTCCTACACCGACTGCTGGATCACGAACCCCCCTGACTCCCTGAGGCCCATCACGTCGTACATGACCGACCACGGCAGCGTGCTGGTGGGGATGTCCGACGACGGCGAGACGGAGTACAACGTCACCCCCAGGGAGTACGCCTACCCGGACGGCCTGAACTCGGTGGTCATGGACGTCATCGACGGCATAAGGGAGTCGTACAGGACCGAGGGCGGCAGGCTGGACAGGGACAGCGTCATGGGCCTGGCCCGCTCCATCCTGACCGACCGCATGAGGGACGTGGAGAGGGCCAGCGGGCCCGCCGGAATGGACGCGGTGGTCAACGACATCTGCTCCATCGCCTACCGCCACTCCGTCGGGGCGGGGATATTCGAGGTCCTGCTGTCGGACCCCCACATCGAGGACGTGTACATCGACGCCCCCTGCAACAAGAACAGGATCCACGTGACCATGAACGGAGTTGAGGGATTGAATTCGCACATCCGCTGCAGGACCAACCTGATGGTGGAGGAGAGGGAGGTGGACAACCTGGTGAACATCCTGAAGAGGGACAGCGGGCTCAGGTTCTGCTGGGCCAATCCCGTTCTGGAGACGGATTTCAGGGGGTTCAACGCCAGGGTCACCGTGGTGGGCTACCCAATGAGCCCCAACGGCAACGCCGTGGCCATAAGGAAGCGCTCCACCCGCCCCTGGACGCTGACCAGGCTGATATCCAACGGGACGGTGGACGCGAGGACCGCGGGGATCCTGTCCTATCTGGTCAACAGCAGGGCCACCATCCTGATCTGCGGCGCCAGGGGGGCCGGGAAGAGCTCCCTGCTCTCCGCCCTCCTGTTCGAGTTCCCCCTGTCCCAGAGGGTCCTCACCATCGAGGACACCATCGAGCTGCCCGGGGAGGCCATGAGGAAGCTGGGGTACAAGGTCCAGACCATCCTGGTGGACGACAGGATGGGCGGCGACCAGCTCTCCAGGTCCGACGACGCCCTGAGGCTGTCCCTGAGGATGGGGGAGTCGGCCATCGTGCTGGGGGAGGTCAGGGGCGACGAGGCCAGGACCCTCTACCAGAGCATGCGCGCCGGGAGGGCGGGCAGCGCCATCATGGGGACCGTCCACGGGGACTCGGCGGACTCGGTGTACAAGAGGATGGTCTACGACATCGGCATCACGCCGGAGGCGTTCATGGCCACCGATGTCATCGTCACCCTGGGCACGGTGAGGGACAGGAGGACCGGCAACCTGGTCCGCAGGGTGAACGAGGTGGTGTCCACCGGCACCGTGCCGGGGGAGTTCATGGACGTCACCGGCACCGAGTCCATGTTCGACTCCCCGGTGCTGAGGAGGGCCCTGCAGGTCTCCCAGAGCGGCAGGAGGGAGGCGGCCAAGGACATCCGCGCCAGGTCGATCATGAGGTCGTTCCTGGCGGAGATGGGCGCCGCCGACGAGAGGTACCTGGGCCCGGAGTGGATCCTCCTGGCCAACGACGTGCTGGCCTCCATGAGGGGGGACGCCTCGGCGGAGTCGGTGCTGGACGAGCTGAAGAGGAGGATGGGGGTGGCCGGATGACCCTGGACCACAGGCGCCTGCTGAACGAGTGCCCCACCGTCGTCGGGATGCTGACCACCTCGGTGGAGTCCGGGGGCTCCCTGGACACCGCCGTGAGGACGGTGGCGGAGGAGGGGCCGAAGCTGTCCAGCGGCATATTCTCGGAGGTGGTCCGCCTCACCGACACCAAGGGGTGCCAGGGAATCTCCCAGGGACTGGCCGCCGCCATGGGCAGGCTCCCGGCCAGGGCCTCGGGCTACAAGCACGCCGTGCTCCTGTGCATAGCCGCCTCGGAGTCCGGCGGCTCCGAGGAGAGGCTGAGGCTGCTGAAGGAGGCCTCCGACGTGGCCCTGGACTCCGTCAGGAACATGGGGGAGTCCTACAGCTCCTCGCTGACCGTGCCGTGCATGACCGTCTTCGGCCTGGGCATCATGGTGCCGATGATCCTGATGTCCATAGTGCCGATGCTGGGGATCGAGGGGATGTTCGGAACCGCCGCCATAGACGGGGACCTGGTGATCCTGATCACCATCGTGGCCATCCCGGCGGTCATCCTGATGCTGACTGTCATGATCAGGAAGGGCAACCCCTTCATCTCCGAGCCGCTGGGATGGGACGGGGTCCTGTCGGCCTCCCCTCTCCTGCTGATCGTGCCGCTGTTCTCCCTGCAGATCTGGATGGGCAACTCCGTGGACCAGGCGATCCTGCTTTCGGTGGCGCCCGCCGGCGCGCTCACGGCGGTGCTGCTGGCGGGCCACCGCCGCAGCGAGAAGCGCAGGAGGGAGAGCGAGCAGGGGCTGAGGGACTCGGTGTTCGAGATGGGGAACAGGATGATGTCCGGGGACGGCTTCGAGACCGTCTGCGTGGACGCCCTGGACGGCAGGAGGGAGTGCACCGACATCAGGGACTCCCTGGCGAGGGAGCTGGGGCTGTGCAGGGGCGACGTGTCCTCCGCGCTACAGAGGTCCGTGGGCCAGGTCTCCGGGGAGGTGTGCAGGGCCCTCTGCGACATCCTCAGATGCTCCGAGAGGAACGGCGAGGACGCCGGCAGGCTGGCCATCGCCCTGGGGAGGCAGTTCCACAACAGCGACGTGGTCCGCAAGGACCTGGAGCTGAAGCTGAAGAGCATGACCGACATGATGACCGGCACCGCGGTGCTCTTCGCCCCCATGGTCCTCGGGATGAGCATGTCCATGCTGGAGCCCCTCTCCGGGCTGGCGGGGTACCAGCCCATAGGCGACACCGGCGCCGTGCTCTCCCTGTACCTGGTGGAGCTCTGCGCGCTGATCGCCCTGCTGACGTCCAACCTGGGCGGAGGGGAGGACCTGCGCTCGATGGTCTGGAGGTTCTCCGTGATGGCCCCGGTGGCCCTGATCGTGTTCAACCTGTGCTCCGGGCTGCAGCTCCGACGCTCACGGTTATCACCGGGCACCTGATTCGGGGTTGCATGCTCACCCGCCAGTGGATCGCCGCCGCGGCAGTCGTGTTCACCGCCTTCACGGTGCTGACGATAGCCGCGCCGTTCATGGCCCCCTACGGGACGTTCCAGGGGCTGGACGGGTCGGCGGGCCTGATCGACCACGGATGGCAGGGCCACGGGCCGGCCGGGGCGATGTACCTCCTGGGGGACCTCCTGTGCCACCAGCAGGAGGCCAGGTCCTACGTGCTCAACGGCTCCCAGCTCCCGCTCTGCATCAGGGACGTGGGGATCGTGGCGGGACTGGCGTCCGGGTTCGCCGTGGCCTATCTCCTCCACCTCCGCCTCACGGACAGGAGATGGGCGTTGGTCGGCGCCGTCCTCGTGATCATCATGGGGATCGAGTGGCTGGCGGAGACCCAGCTGGGCGACATGCCCGTCCCGAGGCTCCTGTCCGGGGTCTCCGCCGGGGTCGGAGCGGCCATATTCCTGGGGTGGGTGGCCTACCGCGACCCGGTGCACCGAGAGGGGATTGGATCGGTGCCATCACATCGGTGATCCATCGACGTCCGATCCGTCGCCCGCAGGTCGTGCGCGGTGATGTGCCAGATAGTCTTAAAAATGGGGTCGTAGGATGGCTCGACGCCGATGATCGCGAGCACGCCGTCGGGACTGCGGGGGACGTGACGCCGATGACCTGGAACGGGGAAGGGGTGAGGCGGGCAGGCGATTCAACCTGGCGACGGCCCGTCCATGTTCTCTTGTTGAGGTGCACGGCTCTTACATAGTGGTGCGATGCGGAACGGGACTTACTGTCTACCCGACCTCGTTTGTTGTGAGGGGTAAGGGGGTTTCGGAGGGACGCTGGCTCAGTCGCACTTGGTCCATCCGCAGGACTTGCAGACGTTGCATCCGCCCTGGAACTCCAGCTCCGCCCCGCACTTGGGGCAGGGGTTCTTGATCTTCCTGGGCTGCTCCTCGGGCTGCTCCTCCGGGATCCCGTGGATCTGGGTCTGCATCTCCTTGTACATGTCGGTGAGCGCCCATCCGACGGCCATCGGACAGCAGGACCCCTGGCTGGTGTCCCTCTTGGTGTGGGTCCGGACCACGTAGGACGGGCAGGAGCCGGTGGACTTCAGCTGGTCCACGATGGCGTCGATGCCGCATCCCGACCTGGCGGCCAGGGATATCATCCTGGACAGCCCGACCATGAAGTTGTTGCATCCGCCGGTGGATCCCTTGTTGAGGTAGGCCTCCATGAGCTCGCCGGTCTCGGGGTTGAAGAACGCCGTGCAGTGCAGGCTCCCGCAGCCGGTCATGAGCTTGCGCTTCTTGCCGATGACGTCGTCGCCGACCTTCTCCACGATGCCGCGCTTCTCGGGCTTCTCCTCCTCCTTGATGACGGGCGCGGGCTCGGGGGCCTTCTCCTTCTCCTTCTCCTTGGTGGACAGGATCCCCAGGCGCTTGCAGCCGTCGCGGAAGACGGTGACGCCCTTGCATCCGGACTCCCAGGCGTACATGTAGATGTTGTACACGTCGCTCTCGGGGAAGTCCTCGGGGAGGTTCACCGTGGAGCTGATGGAGGCGTCGATGTGCCTCTGCCAGGTGGACTGCATGTCGATCCTCTGCCTGTAGTCCAGGTTCTGGGCGGTGACGAAGAAGCCGGGGAGCTCGGACTCGTCCTTGACCTCCGGGTGGCCGTCCATGTAGGCCTGGACGATGGGGGTGTACACCTTGTAGTACTCGTCATGGTCGGAGAGGGAGGTGGTCCTCCTCTCGTACGATATGGCGAAGATGGGCTCGATCCCTCCGGAGATGCCCAGCATGGTGGACAGGGTGCCGGTGGGGGCGATGGTGAGCAGCTGGGAGTTCCTGAGGCCGTACTTCGACACCAGCTCCCTGGTCTCCTCGGAGGCGTTCTCCTTGAAGAAGGGCGACTCCACCACCTGGGACGGGACGCACTTGGGAAACATCCCCATCTCCTTGGCCATGAGGGCGGACTCATTCATCGCCGTGTCCATCATGAGCCTCCCCAGCTTGTCGCAGAAGTCCACCGACTCCGGGGTGCCGTACTTGTAGCCCAGCATGATCAGCATGTCGGCCAGGCCCATGATGCCCAGCCCGATCTGCCTCCAGTCGTTCACGGAGACCTTCTGCTCCTCCAGCGGGTGCAGGGGGAGCCCCTCCTCCAGCACATCGTTGAGGCCGCGGACGCAGATCCTCACGGCCTCGGTGAACTCCTCCACCTGGAACTTCCCCTCGCTGACGAAGGCCGCCAGGTTGATGCTCCCCAGCAGGCAGCTGCCCCCGGCGGGGAGCGGCTCCTCGGCGCAGGGGTTGGTGCCGGCGTAGGTGTAGTCGGGGAACTCGCTCAGCAGGTTCCAGTTCGATATCCTGTCCCAGTAGAGGCAGCCCGGCTCGCCGTAGTCCCAGTTGTTGTGGCACAGCTTCTCGAAGAACTCGGCCGCGTTCAGGTCCTTCCTGATCTTCTGGTTGCTCTCGGGGCGGTCGAAGTGCTGGACGAAGACCCTCCTGTCCCTGACGCACTCCATGAAGTTGTCGCTGACCCTGATGGACATGTTGGCCTTGGTGACCCTCTCCAGGTCGGTCTTGACCGCCATGAACTCCTCCAGATCGGGATGGTCGCAGGAGATGGTGAGCATGAGGGCGCCGCGGCGTCCATGCTGGCCGATGAGGCCGGTGACCATGGAGAACAGGTCCGTGAAGGAGACGGCGCCGGAGGTCTCCGACGCGGTGTTGTTGATCCTGGCGCCCCGGGGGGCCAGCTTGGAGATGTCGATGCCGGCGCCGCCGCCGTAGCTGAAGGTGCGGGCCAGCCTTCCGGCCGTCTCGAATATGGACTCGATGGAGTCCTCCGGAGGCGTGAGCACGTAGCAGTTGGAGTAGGTGACCTTAAGGCCGCTCTTGTACAGACCCCTGTTCGCAAGGATTCTGCCGCCGAACAGGAACTTCTTCTCCGCTATCATCCTGCGGATGTCCGCGTTCCCGTTGCTTATGCGGTCGAGCCACTGGTCGAACGTCTCGCCCTCGTGGCAGTACTTCTTGTTCCAGATGTCAATACCGAGCTGGTTGTCGGCTCCGAGCCACTCTTCGATTTGCACTTCTCGTCCCCCATGACCGAACGTATCGGTCCCTCCCCCTCGTATCCTGTAGGCCTAAAAATGGATTACCGTTACCGAAATTTTAGTTGGATTGGCATATACATCCAACTTTCCCATTTCGTACATGGGAGCCTTCGGCCGACCTCTGTTGAATAGTTAAGACGGATGCTAAAATCGTCATTCTGGAGACGGGTCGCCACCGGCCTTAACGGACTGAAACACAGGGCGGGCGTCCCCGATCGGACTACCCAATTATCGGTAATGGATTATCCTTGAGGCTCATTTGGATTAACGGCGTTCAGTGGGATTCCGTATCCATTCCCCGGCGGTTTTTCCCTGTACATGCGGTATTAATGAACAATAATATACATCAAAATACAATAACATTCATTATATACCAAAATATCATCACCGATCCAGAGACAAGGTGATGAAATGTACAGCCCGTCGAACGAGGAGGCGGAGAGGCTGTCCGGAGAGGGCTTCGGAACGGTCCCCGTGTCCCGCACCATCCTGGCCGACGTCAGGACCCCGATCGAGGTACTGAACGCCCTCATGAGGGTTGACAGCCACTGCTACATCCTGGAGAGCATCGAGGACAGGCAGCGCTGGGGCAGGTACACCATCCTCGGGTTCGAGCCCATGCTGGAGTTCGTCTGCGTGGACGGGAGGGTGACTCTCACCGAGGACGGCGAGACCAGGACTTTCGACACCGACAGCCCCTCGGACGTGATCAGGGACATAGTCGGGAGGTACAGGAGCCCCAGGATCGACGGCATGCCCCCGTTCACCGGCGGGCTGGTGGGGTACTTCTCCTACGACTACATCAAGTACGCCGAGCCGTCCCTGAGGATCGAGTCCAGAGACGACGAGGGCTTCAAGGACGCCGACCTCATGCTGTTCGACAAGGTCATCGTCTTCGATAACTTCAGACAGACCATCACCGTCATAGCCCACACCGTCACCGGCGACCCCGCCAGGGACTACTACTCCGCCTGCGGCTCCATCGACCGCATCATCGAGATAATCAAGAGAGGAAGGGGAAGGGACAGCGTCCCCGCCGTCCTGAAGTCGGATTTCAGGCCGATGCACACCAGGGAGCGCTACTGCGAGCTGGTGGAGACCGCGAAGAGGCGCATCGTCGAGGGGGACATCTTCCAGGTGGTGCTGTCCAACAGGCTGGAGGCCGACTTCGAGGGAAGCCTCCTGGACGTGTACAGGATCCTGAGGACCACCAACCCCTCCCCGTACATGTTCTACTTCTCCGGGAGCGACATCGAGGTGGCCGGCGCCTCCCCCGAGACGCTGGTGAAGCTCACCGACGGCACGCTGCACACCTTCCCCCTGGCGGGGACCAGGCCTCGGGGGGCCACCCCGGAGGAGGACCTGGCGCTGGAGGAGGAGCTGCTCTCCGACGCGAAGGAGCTGGCCGAGCACAACATGCTGGTGGACCTGGGCAGGAACGACCTGGGCAGGGTCTCGGAGTTCGGGACCGTGGAGGTGGAGAGGTACCTGGGGATCGAGAGGTTCTCCCATGTGATGCACATCGGGTCCACCGTCAGGGGGACCATCAGGGAGGACAGGGACGCCCTGGACGCCATCGAGGCCGTGCTGCCCGCCGGCACCCTCTCCGGAGCCCCCAAGCTCATGGCCTGCAGGATCATAGACGACCTGGAGGACTGCAAGCGCGGGATCTACGGAGGGGCCATCGGGTACATCGACCTGACCGGCAACATGGACGTCTGCATCGGCATCAGGATCGCCTACAGGAAGAACGGCAAGGTGTTCGTCAGGTCAGGGGCCGGCATCGTGGCCGACTCCGTCCCGGACAGGGAGTACGACGAGTGCATCAACAAGGCCAGGGCGGTGACCGAGGCCGTCCGCAGGGCTTCGGAGGGATTGGAATGACCACGGTCCTGATCGACAACTACGACAGCTTCTCATACAACCTGTACCAGCTGGTGGGGTCGCTGGACCCTTCGATCGAGGTCGTCAGGAACGACGCCGCCACGCCCGGGGAGATCCTGGGGGGATCCCCTGACAGGATCATCCTGTCCCCCGGCCCGGGCAGGCCCCGCAATGCGGGGATCTGCGAGGACCTTGTGCTGGAGGCCCGCGGGAGGGTCCCCATCCTGGGGGTGTGCCTCGGCCACCAGGCCATATGCGAGGCCTACGGGGCCACGGTCACCTACGCGTCCAGGCTCATGCACGGCAGGAGCTCCGAGGCGTCCCTGGACCGCACCTGCCCGATATTCGCCGACATCGGCGAGAGGACCGTCGTCGGGAGGTACCACTCCCTGGCCGTGGACCGCTCCACGCTGCCGGAGGAGCTGAGGGTCACCGCCCTCACCGAGGACGGTGAGGTCATGGCCGTGGAGGACCCCGTGAACAGGGTGTACGGGCTCCAGTTCCACCCGGAGTCCATCCTGACCCCCGAGGGCAGGCGCATGCTGGCCAACTTCATGGAGGTGAGGATTTGACAATCAGCGACATCCTCCTCAAGCTTTCCCGCAGGGAGGACCTGACCTACGCCGAGGCCAGGGAGGCCATGGACGGCATCATGGGCGGACAGTGCCCGGAGGTCCTGATCGCATCCTACCTGACCGCCCTCGCCGTGAAGGGCGAGACCGTGGAGGAGATCGCCGCCTCCGCGGCTGAGATGAGGGCCCACGGGGTGAAGCTGCCCGGGGACCACAGGGACGCGCTGGAGATCGTGGGCACCGGAGGGGACCTCTCCGGGTCCTTCAACATCTCCACCACCTCGTCGTTCGTGGTCGCGGCCTGCGGCGTGAAGGTGGCGAAGCACGGCAACAGGGCCGCCAGCAGCAAGTGCGGCGCCGCCGACGTGCTGGAGGCCCTCGGCGCCAGGATCGACATATCCCCCGAGGCCTCCGCCAGGATCATGGACGAGTGCGGCTACGCGTTCATGTTCGCCCAGAGGTACCACACCTCCATGAGGTACGTGGCCCCCGTCAGGAAGGCCCTCGGGTTCAGGACGGTGTTCAACGTCCTGGGCCCGCTGACCAACCCGGCGGAGGCGGGGTGCCAGCTGTCCGGGGTCTACTCCAAGGCCATGGTTTCGCCCATGGCCAAGGTGCTGGACAGGCTCGGGGTCGGGAACGCCATGGTGGTGTTCGGCACCGACGGCCTGGACGAGCTGTCCATATCCGACCACACGCTGGTGACCGAGGTCAGGAACGGGAGGTTCGAGGACTACGTGGTGTCCCCCGAGGACTTCGGTCTCGCCAGACACCCCAGGTCGGAACTGGCGGGCGGCGGCCCGCAGGAGAACGCCCTCATCGCCAGGAAGGTCCTGTCCGGCGAGGTCTCCGGCAGGAGGGACGCCGTGCTGCTCAACGCCGGGGCGGGGCTCTACACCGCCAAGAGGGTCAAGAGCATAACGGACGGGGTGGAGATGGCCGCCCAGGCCGTCGACTCCGGGGAGGCGATGAGGACGTTGGAGACGTACATCGAACTGACGGGGGAGGCGGAATGATCAGCGAGCCCATGCCCGGGGCCGCCGGGCCCAGGGTCGAGAGGCCCCGCACCATCCTGGACGACATCGTCGAGGACACCTACAGGAGGGTGGCCTTCGAGAGGACCGTGAGGCCGTTCCCGGAGATCATCGACGGCTGCAGGGTCCGCCCCAGGAGGACGGGGTTCCCCTTCACCAGGGCGCTGGAGGGTGAGGGCATGTCCTTCATCTGCGAGGTCAAGAGGGCGTCGCCCTCGAAGGGCGTCATCGCCCGGGACTTCCCCTACCTGGACATCGCCAGGGAATACCAGTCCATGGGGGCCTCGGCCATCTCCGTGCTGACGGAGCCCCACTTCTTCAAGGGCAGCAACAGGTACCTGGAGGAGATCGCGGACACCGTGGACACCCCGGTGCTGAGGAAGGACTTCATAGTGGACGAGTACCAGATCTACCAGGCCAAGGAGCTGGGCGCGTCGGCGGTGCTGCTGATAGCCGCCGTGCTGAAGGACATCCAGCTGGCCAACTTCAGGGAGCTGGCAGAGTCCCTGGGCATGTCCGCACTGGTGGAGGCCCACGATGCGGAGGAGATAGAGAGGGCGGTGTCCTCCGGCGCCTCGATCATCGGGATCAACAACAGGGACCTGGCCACCTTCACCGTGGACATCGGCAACAGCCTGAGGCTCAGGGACAGGGTCCCCGACGGGACCGTGTGCGTGTCCGAGAGCGGGATCTCCACCGCCGACGACGTGAGGAGGCTCAGGGACGCGGGGTTCGACGCCGTGCTGGTGGGGGAGGCGTTCATGCGCAGCCCGGACAAGGGCGCCCTGCTCAGGGAGATGACAGCCTGACCCTGGTGAAGATATGCGGGCTGTCCCGCCCGGAGGACGTGGAGGCCGCCAACGCCCTGGGACCGGACATGGTCGGCTTCGTGTTCCACAGGCCCAGCGGGAGATGCGTGTCAAAGGAGGGGGCCGAGGGGCTGTCCCGCATGGTCGGCCCGTCGATCGCGAAGGTGGGCGTGTTCGTCGACGAGGACCCCCTGGTCATCGCCGACCTGGTGCGCTCCGGCATTATCGATACGGTCCAGCTCCACGGGGCTGAGGACGGGGCGTACATCCGCGGGCTGAGGAGGCTCGTGGACGTCCCCATCATCAAGGCGTTCATCATCAGAGGCCACAGAGACCTGGAGGCCGCCCGGATATGCGAGGCGGACCGCATCCTGCTGGATGCCGGAAAAGGCTCGGGGGACACATTCGATTGGGACCTCCTTGAGGGATTCGACAGGGACTTCATACTGTCCGGGGGGCTGAGCCCGTCCAACATCGAACAGGCGATTGCCAGGGTCCGCCCATTCGGTGTGGACGTGAGCTCCGGAGTGGAGACCGACGGGAGGAAGGACCCGGCCAAGATGTCGGAGTTCGTCGCGAGGGCAAGGGCCGGACAGCGATGTCACGGAATCGGAGGAAGACCCCCGGGAACAGGTTTCCCTGTCCGGACCCCGGGGTTTTCGCCGGAATTCCGGATCAGCGATCCGTCCCCTCTCCTATCGGCCGTGCATCGGGGCTTCGGTCAATGATTCTGGAATCTGTAGAGATTCTCTACCAAATCAATTGGAATTTGTAGAGGATTTCTTCTGAATTCATTAAAATCGGTAGATAGAATTATTATATTGCAATCAAATGACACCACATGGAGAGGAAGATCTTCGACAGGTTCCTGGAATGGAAGAACAACCATGGGAGGACGGCCCTGGTAGTGTCCGGGGCCAGACAAGTCGGGAAGACGTATTCGATCAGGGAGTTCGCGGAAA
>CAYZSQ010000006.1:0-26558 GCA_964479785.1 uncultured Methanomassiliicoccales archaeon | reverse complement strand
GTGCCTGTACGGTCGTCGGCCGAAGGCCCTTCTTCCTTCGGTCGCGCACACGACTGTGAAAGGTAACGCGTACGCGTATTTAAAGTAGCGTTGAGACATGAACGATGCTGGGTTCCGATGCCGAAGGCATGTGCCAGACATCGTAATAGGGGTTCGGGACGTACCGATTCGTATATCTGGCACATGTCTCATACCGTACTTCGTGCACGGGAACTCCTGACCAGGTCCGGTATCTCCGCCACGGATCCGAGCACCGCCGTGGGCTCCTTCCCCGACGCCTCCAGCATCGCCCTGTCGGTCTCTCCGGACAGCACCAGGATCGATTGGGTCCCCGCCCTCGCGGCCATCTCGATGTCCGTGTACAGACGGTCCCCCACCATGACGGTGTCCCTCGGGTCCACGCCCATCTCCCCGGCGGCCATCTCCAGCATCAGACCGTTGGGCTTCCCGATGACCAGAGCGGTGGTCTGGCACATCTGCTCGAACATCCTGATGAAGGGTCCGATGTCTATGTCGTAGGAGTCCTCCGTGGGACACAGGTCGTCGGGATGGGTGGCGATGAGCTCCGAACCGTCCGTAAGGAATCCGTACGCCCTGTTGATCTTCTCATAGGTGATCGTGGTGTCGAATGTCAGCAGGACGATGTCCGGATCCTCCTCCACCAGCGGGACCCCCGCGTCCACGAGTTCCTGCACCACCTCCGGGACGGCCACCGGATACACCGTCTTCCCGGGACGCTCCCTCAGGAGGAACCTGATGGTCGCTATGGTGGAGGTCAGTATGTTCTCCTCCCCGACGTCGAACCCCAGGCGGCGGAGCTTCGAGCTGTAGAACGCCCTGCCGTGGGCGGAGTTGTTGGTGAGGAACACGAACGGTATGCCCTCGGATCTCAGGAAATCTATGAATCCGACGGCGCCGGGGATCGGGTGCCCGCCCTTGTAGACCGTGCCGTCCATGTCTATCATGAAACCGCCGAACCTCACACTATCCACCCCGCCACTATGCGCATGGTCTCCCTGAGGGATTCCCTGGAATCCTTGTTGTAGATGGTCGCCGCGGGATGGTACGCGGGCAGGAACGGGATGTCCCTGCCGCCTATCCTTATGGTGGTCTGGATGTTGACCACCTCCGACATGGGGCCTTCGTAGCCCATCAGGTCCCTGCATGCGGACCTGCCGAGGCCGATCACCAGTCTGGCACCTTCGAGCTCCGACTCCAGGAACGGTCTGCATGCGGCCATCTCCTCCGGCGTCGGGTCCCGGTTCCCGGGGGGCCTGCACTTGACGGTGTTGGTGATCAGCACCTCGGAGCGGCCGAACCCGGCCTCCTCCATCATGCCCTCCAGGATCCTGCCGGACCTGCCGACGAAGGGTCTGCCCTCCAGATCCTCGTTCTCACCGGGCCCCTCCCCCACGAAGACCACCCCGGAGGACGGGTCCCCGTCGGGGAGCACGATGCGGGTCCTGCCGGCCGAGAGGCCGCAGAGGTCGCAGGCCTCGGACGGTCTCATCCCTTCACCAGTTCGGAGGCCCTGACCAGCGGACTGAATGCCACGCCGGCCTCCGCCAGGTTCTCGGCCCCGCCGCCCTCGCGGTCGATGACGGAGATCACGCAGGAGACCTCCGCACCGGCCTCGCGGAGGGTCCCGATGGCCTTGATGCTGGATCCCGCGGTGGTGATGACGTCCTCGACCACCAGCACCCTGTCCCCGGGGTTGAGGTCGCCCTCGATGAGCTTCCCGGTCCCGTGGTCCTTCTTCTCCTTGCGGATCATGACGTACGGGATCCCGGTCTCCAGGGCCAGCGCGGTGGCCAGTGGCACGGACCCCAGCACCACGCCGGCGATCCTGTCGGCGGCGATGTTCTCGGCGGCCATCTTCTCCGCCATCAGCCTGGCTATGAGACGGAGCACGGCGGGGTTGGTGCTGGCCTTCTTGATGTCGATGTAGTAGTCGCTCTTGGCGCCGGATGCGAGGATGAACTCGCCGAACTGCAGCGCCCCGCAGTCCTTCAGTGCTTGGGAAAGCTCGCTCATGATGATCACCAGGGTTCCTTCTTGAGACCCATCCTGTAACCGATGATGTTGACCACCCTGTGGATGGCGAACATGATCACGATGATGAAGACGAGGGCCGCGAGGTGCCAGCCCTCGATGTAGTTGGCATAGACCCAGTCGGGGAAGAACAGGGCCGCGACCAGGAACGCCCCTATGACGAAGTCGTACTGGTCCAGGACCGGGGCCTTCTGACCCCTCTCCATGCCCAGACGCCTCTTGATGAACGCCCCGCAGAGGTCCCCCAGCACGGCTCCGAAGGAGAGGCATGCGAGAACCCCGACGTTCCCCCAGAACGGGCCGTAGCCCCAGTAGTCCACAGGGTCCCAGATCGAGGACACGGCTATGAGCACCAGCCCTACGGCCACGCCGGAGAGCGCCCCTCCGAAGAAGCCCCTCCAGGACTTCCCGTCGCCGAAGATCCTCTTCCCCCTCCAGGACCTCCCGAAGTCCATCTTCGTCTTCCCGCCGAACACCACGGCGGCGGAGTTGGGGACCATCGCCGGCAGGAAGAGCCAGAGGCCGGTGAACATGATGGCGATTACTTCGATGGCGTCCATGGTACCGCCCCTCAATCATGTACGTGCCCTTTAATTGTTGGCACAGCCAGATATATAGTCGCCGGACGATGCCCAGGGCATGTTGGTACTGGACAGCTCCGCATTCTTCTCCATGGACGCGCTGCCCGAGGAGGAGCATGTCTGCCCCCCGGGGGTGATAAGGGAGCTGGAGCGGTACGACGACCCCCGCCTCGCCCTGTGGGGGGACATGATCCGGGTGTCCGACTGCTCCCCCGGGTCCTTGGAGCGCGTCGAGGAGGCTGCTAAGCGTACAGGCGACGTCACCAGGCTGTCCCCGGTGGACAAGACCGTGCTGGCACTGGCACTGGATGTCGAGGGCACCATCTGGTCGGACGACTACTCCATACAGAACGTCGCCCGCGTCCTGGGGATCCCCTTCAAGGCCGTCGGGATGGAGGGCATCAAGAGGGTCGTCAAGTGGAACTACCAGTGCATCGGGTGTCGCAAATGGTACAAGGAGGAGCTCCCCGAGTGCCCCATCTGCGGATCCGGGATGAGGGCCTGTCGCAGGAAGAAGTGACCTGCGTTGGCGAAAACCGCGTTCTCGTTACACATGGGATGGGTACACCGTTCCACACGGTTGCATGGGAGCGGATCGGCCCTTCGAGCTCACGGGAAGATGTGCTTGCAGCGGATCAGGTTGCCCATCCTCCTCTGTCCCAGGATGGCCATGCACAGCTCCGTGCTCCGCTCGGACCTGAAGGCCAAGGCGTCCGCCAGCTTCTTGTTGAATGCCGCGGTCTTCAGCGGCTTCTCCATGATGCGGCGCCACTCGGTCTCGTAGCCCTGCAGCGGGGACGAGGACCTCACGTTGGCGGCGGCGACCCTTCCGCAGATCCTCCCAGCGATCATAGCCAGGGGGATGCCTCCGCCGTTGACCGATATGACCTGGCCGGCGGCGTCGCCGACCACCATCCCGTTGCCGGACACCGTCCTCTCGATGGGGCCCTCGCTGGGGACGTACTTGCCCTCCAGCTTTCCGTAGTCCTCGAAGCCCCTGTTCCTGGCGAACTTGTCGAAGTACTCCGAGAGCTTCCCGTCGGAGAACTTGGGCGAGAATCCCACGCCCACGTTGGCGCGACCGTCCTTGGGGATGATCCAGCTGTACGCCCCGGGGGCCACATCCCCGAAGAACATCACCGTGTAGGGTTCGAAGTCCCCCTTGACCTGGGCGGTCACCGCGGGATACGGGTTCCGGTTCTTGGCCAGCCCCAGGGACTTCGCCACGCGGGACCCGGGTCCGTCGGCCCCGACGATGACCTTGTACTCGACCTCGCCCTGGCTGGTCACGGCCACGCCGCCCTCGATGCCCTTGAACAGGCAGTTCCTCTCCAGCCTGGCACCGGCCTCCACGGCCAGGTCCGCCAGGTGCTGGTCGAAGCGGTCCCTGTCGGTGGTGTACCCGTCGAAGTCCAGCAGGGTCACCTTCCCCTTGGGGTCCACCAGCTTGATGCCCAGGATGTCCCTGCAGCGGAGAGAGTCCGGGATGTCGAAGAGGGAGCACTCCTCCGTGAGGTTGGGGAACATGCCCTTGATCTCCGAGAGGCCCGGCATGAACTCACCGCACCTCACCGGGACGCCCACCTCGGAGCGCCTCTCTATGAACATGACGTCGGCCCCGTCCTGGGCCGCATAACGGGCAGTGGTACTGCCGGCCGGCCCGGAACCGACCACCAGAACATCGACCTTCGTCCTCTCTGCCATCGGAATCACCTGTCGCGGTTGACCACGTAGTCGGCCATGTCCATCAGCGCGTCCCTGTAGACGGACTCCGGCAGGACGGACAGCCTGGCCTTGGCGGACTCCGCTATGGACCTGGCCCTTGCCATGCACAGGTCCACCGAATCGGTCCTCCTGATGAGGTCCAGGGCCTGATGGACGTCGTCCTCGGAGATCTCCTTCTTCTCGAAGAGCCCCTTGATCTCATCCCCCAGCTCGGGATGCTGCATGGCGTAGATTATGGGGAGAGTGGGCTTGCCCTCCATGAGGTCCGTCCCGACCCTCTTCCCGGTCTTGTGGTCCACGCCCACCACGTCCAGCGTGTCGTCCATTATCTGGAATGCGAGGCCCATCTCATAGGCGAAGTTGCCCAGGGCGTCCATGATGGAGGAGCTGGCGTTGGCGATGGCCGCACCCGACCGGGCCGCGGCCTCGAAGAGCTTGGCGGTCTTGCCGCGGATGATCACGATGTAGTCGTCCTCGGTGACCTTGGTCGCGTGCTCCAGCCTCTTCTGTACGAACTCGCCGGCACCCATGGAGGCGGACGCGTCCACGATGTACTCCACGATCTGGGGGGCCGCGTTGGCCAGCAGCCGGAACCCCATGGCGAACATGAAGTCGCCGGCGATGATCGCCTTGCTGATGGTGTACTGCTTGTGCAGGGCCTTCTTCCCCCGCCTCACCTCGCCCTGGTCGTTGATGTCGTCGTGGATGAGGGTGGCGCTGTGGATGATCTCGAAGGCCGCGCCGACCTTCACGGCCTGGCGGACGTCCCGGCCGCCGCACAGAAGATAGGAGAGGATGCATACGGCCGGCCTGAGCCTCTTGCCACCGGATGAGATGACGTACTGGCACATCTCCGTCAGTTCGGGGTTCTCCGATTCGAGGTCCTTCAGCATGATTTCCTCGACATCGTCCAGATAACCCTCGACTGAGGAGTGCCACAGCTCAGACATCGCAGTTGTATCAAGGTCCTGTACTTAAAGGTTGGTTGGAGCCAGTTGCCGGCATCGGGAGCACATCCAGAAGGGGAGGTAAGTGGTTTGGGGAAGGGGTTTCTTGATCCTTTCTCGGCGCTCCGTCACAACAACAATGCGGCCGCGGCGGTCTCGCAGAGGTCGAAGATCAGCTGGGGGTAGACTCCCAGGACGATCACGAAGATCACACAGATCGCGATGGCGACGGTGAAGATCCTGGGGACCTTGATCTTCTCGGTGCTGGGTCCCTTCTCGACGTACATCGCCTTGACGACCCTCGCGTAGTAGTACAGCGAGATGGCCGAGTTGAGGATGGCGATGAAGGCCAGCCAGACCCACTGGGATGTCACCCCGTCCACGTCTCCGATGGCGGAGGAGAACAGGAAGAACTTCGAAGTGAATCCTGCCAGCGGCGGGATACCTGCCAGCGAGAACAGGAACAGCATCATGGCTGCCGCCAGGAACGGGGCCCTCTTGGCCAGTCCCTTGTAGTCCGAGATCTTCTCGCCGATGCCGGCGCAGATCAGGGCGCCGACGATGAGGAAGGCGCCTCCCTTCATGAACACGTGGGTGAACATGTGGAAGAGGCCCGCGCTCAGGGCGTACTCGGACATGACGGCCATCACGATGAGGATGTAACCGGCCTGCGCCACGGAGGAGTAGGCGAGCATCCTCTTGATGTTGTTCTGCGCGATGGCGACCACGTTGCCGACCGTCATGGTGAAGGCCGCGATGATGGCGAACAGGTACTGGACCTCCTCGCCCGCGATTTCGGAGCAGGCGGTGCCTGCGACGAACATAACCAGGAAGATCTGGAAGAAGACGGAGAGACCCATCTTCTTGGATCCGGTCGCCAGAAACATGGAGACAGGCGAGGACGCTCCCTCGTACACGTCGGGTGCCCACATGTGGAAGGGCACCGCGGCGATCTTGAATCCGTATCCGGCGATCATGGTGATGATCGCGACCGCGAACATCCAGTTCATCCCGGTCAGCTGGGCCGTCTCGGCGATGGCGTAGATCTCCGTCGTGCCGGTGAGACCGTACAGCATGGATATGCCGTAGATGGTCAGGGCGGTGGACATGCCTCCGATGATCACGTACTTGACACCGGCCTCCGCGGCCCTGGAGTCCCTCCTCTTCATGGTGACCAGGGCGTAGGAGGAGATGCTTGTGAGCTCCACTCCCACGAAGATGGTCAGCAGGTCGGTGGACCCGGCCACGAACATCATACCGGTCGTGGCGCCTATGAGCAGGGCGTAGTACGCTCCCACATGGAGCCTGGTGGTCTCGGTGCTGGTGTTGGAAACCAGTACGGCCAGGAACAGGACGATCTGGAACAGCAGCACCATGAGGCCGGTGTACGCATCGTACACGTAGGCATCCATTGTCCTGCCGGTGTATCCATCGGCGATCATCATGGCGTTGACCAGCAGGGAGGCCACCGTGAACACCAGGGCGACTGCCCAGGTGGCGGTGCGCCTCTTGCCGAGGAACTGTACCGCGGGAAGGATGAGGGCGCCTATCAGCAGGATGATGATGGGCGCGAAGGCTGTGTATTCTCCGAATATGGCTGTCATATCCATCAGATCACCCCCATGAGCCAGTCGACGTAGGGGTCGATGAACGAGAGGGCCGCGTCGGGCCACACCCCGTAGAGTGCGACCAGGACGGCCAGCACCGCCAGGGCGGCGAACTCGGGCTTGCTCACGTCGTGGGCGTGCTCCAGGTCGATCTTGGTGGTCTCGGGTCCGAACAGGGTCTTCTGCATGGCCCAGATGTAGTAACCTGCGGTCAGCATCAGGGTCAACAGGCAGAACAGGATCAGCCAGAGCATGTCGTTGGCCTGGATGAACTCGTAGAACCCGTAGACCAGGGGGAACTCTCCCCAGAACCCGACGAGTCCGGGCAGTCCGAGGGACGCCATGAAACAGATCATCATGAACGTCGCGAACATGGGCATCCTCCCGGCCAGTCCGCCCAGCAGGGGCATCTCCCTGGTCCCGACGGCGTGTCCGGCGAATCCGCACACCATGAACAGCATGGCGCTGATCAGTCCGTGGGCGAACATCTGGAAGATCGCGAACGTGATTCCGATGTCGGACATGCATCCGATGCCCAGCATGACCATTCCCATGTGGCTGATGGACGAGAACGCCACCATCTTCTTGAGGTCGGTCTGCGCGATGCACGCGTAGGCACCGTAGACCATGGAGATCAGTCCGATGGCGATGATGACCCACTGCCAGTACTGCGCACCCAGGGGGAACGCCTCCAGACAGATGCGGATGATACCGTAGGATCCCATCTTCAGCATGACACCGGCCAGGAGGACGGATCCGCCAGTGGGCGCCTCGACGTGCGCATCCGGCAGCCATGTGTGGAACGGGAACGAGGGCATCTTGACCATGAACCCGAAGAACAGCAGGACGAAGATGACCGCCTGGAACGCCTCGGAGGTCAGCGGCATCAGCGCGTTGATGGTGGCGAAGGAGAAGTCCGCGACTCCCGTCATGGACGCCGCCTGCCAGGCCATGGCGAAGATACCGATCAGCATGACCAGCGACGCCACGTGGGTGTAGATCAGGAACTTGATGGCCGCGTAGTGCCTCCTGGGGCCTCCGTACCACGAGATCATGAAGTACATGGGGACCAGGGTGACCTCCCACATGACGTAGAACAGGAAGTAGTCCGCCGCCAGGTAGACGCCCATCAGTCCGACCTCCATGGCCATGACCAGGGTGTGGAAGTAGTTCGGCCTGTCCTTCTCCTGGGCGGAGAAGACCACGACGAGCAGCGTCAGCAGCGCGGTCAGGAAGACCATCAGGATGCTGAGACCGTCCACTTCGAGGGCGAAGTTGATGACGATCGAGCTGGTCTCGATCCAGGTGTAGGACTCGCCCAGCGTGTCCATGTCCAGACCGAACATGATGTAGAGCGAGAGCACCAGGGTGATGGCGGAGAAGACTCCGGCCACGTACTTGGCGTATTTCTGCCTCTCGCCGCCCATGACGAGCGTCGCAAGGGCACCGATCAGGGGTATGACGATGAGCAGACTCAGTATGGGTATATCCATCTCACATACCTCCGAACATCATAGCGATGACGATGAAGACCACCGACAGGACTGCGACCCCGATCAGGATGACCGCGGAGTAGTCCTGCACGTGTCCGGTCTGCATCTTGCTCAATGTGTCCCCGCCGCCGACCACGGCGCCGGAGAGTCCGTTGACTGTACCGTCCACGACCTGCCTGTCCACGAAGTTGACACCGCGGGCGATGCCGTATCCGAGCTTCCAGGATATCTGGTCGTAGAACTGGGGGAAGTACCACCTGTTGGCCAGCACCCTGTAGATCAGGGAGTTGCCGTCCTTGTTGAACCTGCCGGGGTTGATGGACCTCTTGGCGTACATGAGGTACGCCAGGCCGATACCCGCCAGGGCCAGGACGATGGTCAGATAGGTGTACGGGTTGGTGAAGAGCTCCTCGAAGTAGTAGAAGCCCTCGCTGTGGCCGCCTCCGACCACGTATCCGGCGCCGGTGACCTCGAAGGACACCATGGCGTCCAGGCCGAACATGATGAAGAATCCGCTCACGACTGCGAAGACGGACAGGATCATCAGGGGGACGGTCATGGACTTGGGGGACTCGCCGTGGCAGTGCTGAGAGCCGTGGCCCTCCTCTCCCATGAAGGTCATGAACCACATGCGGAACATGTAGAACGCGGTCATGAAGGCGGTGATGATGGCCAGGACCCAGAGCACGGTGAAGCAGACGGTTCCGTCCTGTCCGGCCTCCATGGCGATCTCCAGCACCAGGTCCTTGGACCAGAATCCGCTGAAGAGCGGGAATCCGGCGATGGACAGGGATCCCAGGAGCATGGTGATCGATGTGATCTTCATGTGCTTGTGCAGGCCTCCCATCTCCCGCATGTCCTCGGTGCCGGTGGCATGGATGACCGAACCGGAGCACATGAACAGCAGGGCCTTGAAGAAGGCGTGGTTCATCATGTGGAAGCAGCCCGCGGTGAATCCGGCCGCTCCGGCCAGGATGAGGGCCTCGTTCCCGTTCTGCATGCCCAGGGCGATGAGGTATCCTCCGGCTCCGAGGGCCAGGACCATGTATCCCAGCTGGGAGACGGTGGAGAACGCCAGGACCTTCTTGATGTTCATGTTGTTCATCGCCATGGTGGCGGCGAAGAACGCGGTGACCCCTCCGATGATTCCCACGAAGAGCATGACCTCGGGGTTCTGGATGAACAGGGGGTAGCCCCTGGCGACCAGGTAGACACCCGCCTTGACCATGGTCGCGGCGTGGATCAGAGAGGAGACTGTGGTGGGACCGGCCATCGCATCGGGCAGCCAGTCGTGCAGGGGGAACTGCGCGCTCTTACCGATGACCCCTCCGAAGATGAGGAGCATCCCCAGCATGAGCATGTCGGAGTCGGCGGCGGCGATGTTGGCCTGGTTGAAGAGGTCGGTGTAGTCCAGGCTCTGGAACTCTCCCAGCAGCACGAACAGACCGGCCATGAGGCACACGTCACCGAGACGGGTGACCAGGAACGCCTTCTTGGCGGCGGAGGCCGCGTTGGCGGAGGCCGCGTCGCCCTCGTGGTGCCTGAAGGACCAGAATCCGATCAGCAGGTAGGAGCACAGTCCCATGACCTCCCAGAAGATGAACATCTCCAGGAAGTTGCTGGACACGATCAGACCGAGCATGCCGGTCAGGAACAGGGAGACCTCGGCGTAGTACCTCGTCCTCCTGGGTCCCTGGTCGCCCATGTACCCGATGGAGTAGACGAAGATCAGGGTGGAGATGAACGAGGAGAACAGCATCATCATGCAGGTGAGGCCGTCCACGTAGTATCCGAGGTGGATCGTTATGTCCCCTATGGTGAACCAGTCGATGGACTGGGTCACCGCGTCGGGGTACGTGTCGCCGGTGAGGTACTCGTAGGAGATCAGCGCGGCGACGATGAATGAGATCAGCGCACCCGCAACGGCGATGTAGCCGCCCTTCTGAGGGGTCTTCCTTCCGAGGAGACCGATGATCAGGAAGCACAGCATCGGCACGAGGGGCACGAGCCAGGTGTATTCTATGAACATCTTACCACCTCATGGATGTGAGCTCGGCGTCGTCCAGGTTGCTGGTCTTCCTCAGCTTGTACGCGTTGAGCAGGATGGCTATTCCCACCGCGACCTCGGCCGCGGCGACGGAGATGGTCATGACCACGAAGGTCTGGCCCATGACGTCGCCGTTGAAGGCCCCGAAGGCCACGAAGTTGATGTTGGCTGCGTTGAGCATGAGCTCGATGCACATGAGCACGATGATCGCGTTGCTCTTGGTGAGGACGCCGTAGGCCCCGATGATGAACAGGATGGCCCCCAGGATGAGGAAGTACTCAATTGGAATCATCGGCTTCCACCTCCTCTCTGGAAATGCACACTCCACCGATCATGGCGCCGAACATCAGCAGCGCCAGGGGGATCAGCACGATGCCGTACTCCTCGAAGATGGAGTAGGCCAGGCTGTCCTGGACCAGCTCGCCGCTCTCGTCGATGATCTCGTCCGGGTTGATGGTGGGGACGCTCTCGGGGGATTCGTACTCTGTGTAGTCGTCCCAGTCGACGTTGGCGATGGCCGCCACGAACACGACCAGGAGCACGATGGAGACTGCCGTTCCGACCGCTGTCTTCTTATTCATCGGAATCGCCCTCCTTCTTCATGATATATCTTCTAGTCAACATGATGCTGAACGCGAACAGGATGGTGATGGCTCCGACGTAGACGAGGATCTGCACCACACCTATGAACTCGGCCTCCAGGAAGAAGTACACGAACCCGACACAGAGGAACACCAGCGCGAGGTAGAACGCGCTGTGAACGACCTCCTTCTCCGTCACCACGAAGAGCGCGGCGAGGACGGCGATGGCCGCCAGTATCAGGAACGCAACCAGATCCAGGTTCCCGAGCAGGTACTGACCGAAGTCCTCCAGCCCTCCCCAGAACGCGTTCCACAAGTCCATGAGCGCTCCCATCAGAGCACCTCCTTGATCTCAAGCGCATCCTTGGGACAGTCGTCCACGCAGTTGCTGCAGCAGATGCACTTGTCGTTGTCGATCACCGGGCGCAGGATGGGCTTGCCCTTGTCGTTGACGCCCTTCTCCACCATCTCGATGGCGTTGACGGGGCAGACCTTGGCGCACTTCTTGCATCCGATGCACTTGCTGTCGGTCAGCTCGGGCCTGTCCAGGGCGAACAGGGAGACGCGCCTCTCGGGGTTCCCGTTCGCGATGTCGGAAGGCAGCGTGACCTCCAGCTTCACCTTCATGCCCTCTGTGGTGCCCTCGTAGTGGAGCCTCTTGGGGCCGTAGATGAGGTCGAACCTGGTGTACTCGGCCAGCTCGTACTCGGGGGTGACGGTCATGGCGTCCACCGGGCAGTACTCGGCGCAGTATCCGCACATGGCGCACCTGCCGAGGTTGACCTGGGGCCTCCTGACGGTCTTGCCCTCGGAGTCCTCGGAGTCCACGATCTTGATGCATGCGGTGGGGCACATGCGGGCGCACATGCCGCATCCGACGCACTTGTCGAAGATCAGTCCGGGGCGTCCGCGGTAGTTCTCGGGCACCCACTCCTTCTCGTAGGGGTACAGGACCGTCACCGGCCTGTGCCTGACCGTCTTGCAGAACAGCTTGAAGACGGTCCACTGGGGCTTGAGCACCCAGAGGCTCTTGGCCAGGTTCTTGGGGTACTTGTCAAGGTATTTGATGGTCATCAGAACACACCTCCGACCTTCAGCAGAAGGACCACTGCCAGGTTGATGACGGACAGGGGCATGAATACCTTCCATCCGATGTTGAGGATCTGGTCGGGCCTGACACGGGCCAGGGCGGCCCTGACGAGGATCATCAGGAAGAACACGAACCATGTCTTCAGCAGGAACACGATCTCGGGTATGGGCCCGTCTCCGATGATGGGGAGGGTCCATCCGCCGAGGTACATGATGGTGACCATGGCGCATGCCACGTATCCCCTGAAGTAGTCGGCCAGCATGATGAGTCCCCACTTCATTCCGGCGTACTCGGTCTGCCATCCCTCGACCAGCTCGGCCTCGGCCTCGGCTATGTCGAAGGGCAGACGCTCGGACTCCGCCACCGCGCAGAAGAAGAAGGTGATGAAACCGATGATCTGGGGTATGAAGTACCAGACGGTCTCGCTCTGGGCGTAGACGATGTCGCCGATGTTGAAGCTGCCCGCCAGCAGGGCGGTGGTGGCGATCATGATCAGCATGGGGACCTCGTACGAGATCATCAGCTGCGCCGCCCTCATCCCTCCGATGAGCGAGTACTTGTTGTTCTGGGCCCAGCCGGACACCAGGATGAAGAACGGTGCCAGGGCGAAGAACGCCATCACGATGAGCAGTCCGGTGTCGTAGTCGACCACGTACCACCTGGAGGACAGGGGTATCATGCACGCGACGAGGACGGAGACCCCGATGATCAGGGACACGGTCCACATGTAGGTCATCCTGTCGACCTTCTTGGGGATGGTGTTCTCCTTCATGAAGGTCTTCAGACCGTCGGCGACGCACTGCAGGAATCCCTTCATCCCCACCATGGTCCCCCTTCTGTCCATCATCCTTCCGAGGCACTTACGCTCCATCCACAGCGATATCAGCGTGCAGACGAAGACCACGAGGAAGATGATGATCATGAAGATGAGCAGGGCGAACAGCGTGCTCGCGGCGTCGCAGACCAGCCAGGTGGACACGGGGTTGCCGGGGAAGATCAGGTTGATCAGCCAGGCGATGGCCCCGCCGATGAGCTCCCAGAGGCCGTAGGCCACCGCGTAGGGCAGGTTGAAGGTCTCGTACGGGTAGTAGGCGTTGGCCATCACGTCGGTGCTGAAGTTGACGAAGTCCAGTAATCCTGTGTATGCTACCACTTCAATCACCTGTCCGTCTCGCCCAGGCACATGTCGATCTGGGCCAGGATGGCCGGGACATCGGCGATCCTGCATCCCTGGCACATCGCCTTGGACGTGGATACGTTCACGAAGATCGGACTGCGGACCTTGAGCCTGTAGGGCTTGTCGGTGCCGTCCGACACCAGGTACATCAGGGACTCCCCGCGGGGGTCCTCCATCCTCATGAAGTGGGTTCCGGCCGGGACCTTGGAGGGGGTCTTGATCCTGTAGGGGGCGTTCTTGCCGATCGCCTGGATCTTCTGGACCGCCTGCCTGATGATGTCGCAGGACTGGAACAGCTCCTCGATGCGGATCATGTATCTGGAGTAGGAGTCCCCGGCCGTCAGGACGGGGACCTCGAAGTCGACCTTGTCGTAGTTGTCGTAGGGGTCGTCGCGGCGGATGTCGAAGTCCACGCCGCATCCCCTCATGGCGGGGCCGGTCATGCCCAGGTTGGCGACCTGCTCCCGGCTCAGGATGCTGACGCCCTTCATCCTGGAGACGATGATGGAGCTCTCGTCCATCAGGTTGATGATGTCCCAAAGGGCCTTCTCGAACCTGTTGACCACGCGGAGGACGTCCCTCTCGAACAGCTCGGTGAGGTCGTTCCTGACCCCTCCGATGCGGGGGTAGTTGGTGGTCATCCTGGCCCCGCAGAGCTTGACGTTGAGGTCCAGGAAGTACTCCCTCTCCCTCATGGCCCACAGGAACACGGTCAGGTTGCCCAGGTCGGTACCGACGGCGGCCAGCCACATGAGGTGGGAGTTGATCCTGCACACCTCGTCGGCCACGATCCTGATGTACTTGGCCTTCTCCGGGATGTCGATGCCCAGGGCCTTCTCCACCGTCATGCAGTAGAGGTGGGTGTAGGTCATGGACGCGGCGTAGCAGAGACGGTCGGCCATGGGGATGATCTTGGGATAGGTCCTGTTCTCGGTCTCCTTCTCCCATCCGCGGTGGAGGTACCCGACGATGGGGTCGGCATCCACCACGATCTCACCGTCGACACGGATCTTGAGCGTCCAGAGTCCGTGGGAGAACGGGTGCTGCGGACCCATGATGATCCACATCTTGTCGGTCTCAATCTTCTCTTCCATCTCCTTGATGGGAACAATCGAATCGGACATCACTCACTCCCCCTGAGCTTGTATGATTTCCTGAACGGGTAGAACTCGTAGGTCTTCGGGGTCAGCAGCCTCTCCAGCCTGGGGTGGTTGTCGAAGACGATCCCGAAGAGCTCCCACGTCTCCCTCTCGTGCCAGTTGGCGCCCGCCCAGATGTTGGCCACGGACTCCACGTGGAGGTCGTCGGCGGGGAGGTCCACGCTCAGCTCGATCATGCATCCTGTGTAGTAGTTCGTGAGGTGGTAGACCACGGTCATGTGGTCCACGTAGTCGACACCGATGACGGTGGAGCAGTGCTCGAAGGTGAGGTTGTGCTGGATGAACTTGCACGCCTCCAGGAGGTCCTCCCTGGGCAGCTTCGCGAAGACCCTGCGGGCCTCGGAGCCTGTGATCTCGATGGAGGGGACCTTCTCCCTCAGCAGCGTCTGGATCTCCTCCTCGGTGGGCTTCTGGTACACGGCTTCGGTGTCCATTCTCAGTCCTCCAGGAAGGCTCCTCTCCTGAAGTAGCTCTCGATCTTCTTCTGGAGGAGCATGAATCCGTCGATCATCGCGTCGGGACGCGCGGGGCAGCCGGGGATGTAGATGTCCACGGGGACGATCTGGTCCAGTCCCTGCACGGTGTTGTAGGAGTCGTACCAGGGTCCGCCGGAGATGGCGCACTCGCCCATGGCGACGACCCACTTGGGGTTGGGAATCTGCTCGTAGAGACGCCTCAGGTCGGGGCGGATCTTCTTGGAGATCCATCCGTTGACCAGCAGGATGTCGGTCTGCCTGGGCGAGGAACGGTAGATCATACCGTAGCGCTCGGCGTCGTACCTGGGCGCGGAGGCGGCGGCCATCTCCAGGGCGCAGCATGCGAGACCCCAGTGCAGCGGGTGCATGGAGTTCTTCATGGCCCAGGACCAGATGGGTCCGGTGAGCTCGTCCACGGTCTTCTTCGTTCCGGAGCTGAGGAGGTTGTTGATCATGGCGTCCGACCACGACATGAACTCATCAGCACTCATTGCTACGGCATGGGGGTAGAGGCTCATATCCATACGTATTCCTCCTTTTTCAAGGCGTACGCGACACCCAGAATCAGAATCCCGAAGAAGACGAGCATCAGGAGCTGCGCGTTGACCGAAAGTCCGGAGAACGCGACTGCCCAGATCATAAGGAAGGTTGCAACCAGGTCGAAAACAACGAAAATCAATGCAAAAGTATAGTATTGGAACCTGAACTGCACCTGTGCCTCTCCGATGGGTTCTGAACCGCACTCATAGGTTGTCTCCATCCATTGAGTGGGCTTCTTTGGGCGGACGAACCTCGAAGTCCACCATGCCAGGGGAGCGAAAGCGAACGCGATGATGCTCACTATCGCTAATGGCATGTAGTACACAATTAGTGACATTGGGTTCGGCGATGATGTCGAAGTACATAAATTATCTCAACGCGCGTTTATATAGAAGGAGCGGTTGGGGGCGGACCCCGTTTTTCCCACCATTTAAGAAGGGAAAAGGGATTGTCCAGAGCATGACTGCGGGCATCGGATTCGTGGGCGCGGGGAAAATGGCGGAGGCCCTCATCGGAGGGCTGGTATCGAAAGGGGTCTTCGGACCCGACGAGGTGGCGGCCTGCGCCCCCTCGGAGGCGACGCGGGCGAGGGTGTCGGGAGCATACGGGATCCGCGTCTTCGGGACCGCCAAGGAGCTGTGCTCGGAGTCCGACATGGTGGTCCTGGCCGTCAAGCCCAAGCAGGTGCCGGAGGTCTTCGCCGAGGGCCTGGACCTGTCCGGGAAGGTGCTGGTCAGCATCGTCGCGGGACTCACCACCGACCGTCTGAAATCATATGTGCCAGATGCCAAGATCGTCAGGGTCATGCCCAACCACTGCTGCATGGTCCTGGAGGGCGCCATGGGATACTGCTGCGACCCCTCCGTGACCCCCGAGGAGAGACAGAGGGTGAGGGGCATCCTGGAGTCCGTGGGGCTGGCCGTGGAGGTCAGGGAGTCCGACATGGATGCGATCACCGGACTCGCCGGAAGCTCCCCCGCCTACATGTACCAGATCATCGACGCCATGGCCGACGCGGGCGTGCTGAACGGCCTCGGCAGGGCGGACTCCATAAGACTGGCGGCCCAGTCCATGCTGGGGGCGGCCAAGATGGTCCTGGAGACCGGGAAGCACCCGGCGACCCTCAGGGACGAGGTCTGCTCCCCCGGGGGCACCACCATCGAGGGCGTGAAGGCGGCGGAGGACCTGGGTCTCAGGTCGGCGATAATCGCGGCCGTGGACGCCTCGGCGGAGAAGTCCCGCATGATGAGCGGGAACCGATCGCCTGAACAGCGACTTGACCAGCCCCAGGGCCACCCTGGGGCCGTTGGACCATATCGATCCCGCGTCCCAGTCCAGGTCCTTCTTGTTGCAGACCGTGGAGTTCATCATGCGGGTGCCCTCGTCCTTGGTCTCCCACAGGCGGGCCTCCCTCTCCTCCGGGTCCCGGATGGTCAGGATGTCGTCCACCTTGTGCATGAGGCCGCGGGCGAACTCGGTCCTCTCCACCCTCTCCCGGTAGGCGTCGTCGTCGATCCTGCCGGCGTCGTGCTCGCAGCCCGCCAGCACCACCGCCGCGTCGTAGGATATCTCGGCCACCTCGTCCCTGGACATCCACTTGGTCTCGTAGGACAGCACGTGCTTCCACGACGGGCTGTCCAGGAGCCTCCTGTGCTCCTCCAGGGTCCTGGCCCTCAGGGTGTACCCCCACTTCTCCGGCTCCTCGAACACCCGGCTCCCGGGATCCACGAAGGGCGCGAAGGGGGCGTTGTAGATGAACAGCCTGTCCTCCCTCTCCACGGACGCCCACAGCTTGGAAGCCGCCCTGGCGCTGTCCATGGCGGACTCCCTGTCCTGGTAGGGGAGGCCGTTCATGTAGAACAGGTCGAAGCGGGAGCAGCCGTTGCGGAAGGCGGCAGGTATGGTCCTCTCGATGGCCTCGTTGGTGTAGCCCTTCCCGAGTGCCAGCCTGACGGCCTCGTCGTGGGAGTCCGGGGAGAACTCTATGGACCACCCTCCGTCGAAGGACCTGTCTATCTCCCTGAAGTAGTCGGCGGAGGCGCCGTTGAACAGCTCGATGACCACATGGTTGTCGATCCCCCTGTCCCGGCACTCCCTCAGGAACCTCTCGGCGTAGCCCATGCTGTGCTGCCTCAGGTCGCCGACGATGAACACCGGCGTGTCCAGGTAGGACTGGATCACATCGATGTCCTCCGCCAGCCTCTCGGGGCTGCGGTAGGCCGGGGCCCTCCTGCACACCACCTTCCCGTTGGCGTAGTGGGACCCGCCGCACTCGGCGCAGTTGACGCTGCACCCCCTGACGGTGAACACCGATGTGAGCGGCAGCCTGTCCCATCCGAACCAGGGCAGCGCGCCCTTGATGTCCCGGTTCCTGATGACGCACCTGATCATGGCGCCGTAGTCGAACATGACCTCGTCCAGACTCTCCAGCGAATAGGTCAGGCCGTTGTCGTGGACGTTCCCGTCGTCGTCCTTCCAGACGAGGTTCGGGACCTCGGAGAGGTCCCCGCCCCTCTGGAGGGCCTCCATCATCCTGACCGTGGGGACCTCGGTGGTGTCCCCCCTCATGACGAGGTCGATCTCCGGCCTGCGTATGAGCTCGTCGGCGAAGTACGACGAGGTGAGGCCGCCGAACTCCACCTTCGCCTCGGGATGGTGCCTCTTCACGATCCTGGCCAGCTCGATGGCGCCGTGGGCGTGGGGCATCCAGTGGAGGTCGATGGCGAACACGTCGGCGTCCAGCTTCCTGATCCTCTCCTCGGCGTCGAACCTGTCGCTCTGGAGCATCTGCACCGCGATGTTCACTATCCTGGTCCTGAACCCCGCCGCCTCCAGGTGGGCGGAGATGGTCATGAACCCCACCGGGTACATCTCGAACACCGGTGATGACGGGATCACGTCGCTGACCGGTCCGTAGAAGATGGGCTTCTTCCTGAAGTCGTACACGCTGGGCGCGTGCATGAAGATGATGTCGGAGCCCATTCTATCACTTGCCGAAGCGCCTCTTGCGCTGCTGGAATGTCCTTATGGCCCTCAGGAAGTCGATGTGCCGGAACCCGGGCCAGTAGACGTCGGCGAAGTACAGCTCCGAGTAGGCCATCTGCCACAGCAGGAAGTTGGATATCCTCACCTCCCCGGATGTCCTCAGCACCAGGTCGGGGTCCGGCTGGCCGGTGGTGCTGATGTAGCTGGAGATCAGGGTCTCGTCGATGTCCTCTATCCTCACCCTCCCGTCGGCGGCGTCGGCGGCTATCGTCCGGACGGCGTTGGTTATGTCCTGCCGGCCGCTGTAGGCGATGGCCATGTTCAGGCGGTTGTCGTCGTACATGCCGGTCTTGGATGTGGCGTAGTCCGCCGCCTTCACCACGCTGTCCGGCAGCATGGTCAGGTCCCCGATGACCTTGATGGCCACCCTCCTCTCGTGGACCTCCGGGTCGTCGGCGAAGTCGTACAGGGACTGCTCCAGCATCTCCATGAGGTAGCTCACCTCGTCCTCGTCCCGGTTGAAGTTCTCGGTGGAGAAGGCGTACACCGTCAGGATGTGGATGTCCAGCCTCAGGCACCAGCGGAGGACCTCCTCCAGCTTCTTCCTGCCCAGCTTGTGGCCCTCCATGGGGTCGGCGCCCAGGACCTCCTCGGCGTACCTGCGGTTGCCGTCCATGATGATGGCGATGTGCCTGGGCTTCTCGCCGGAGGCCACCTCCCGCTCCAGGCTCGCCTCGTAGGTCGAATAGGCCTTGTCGGTGATTATGCGGGGGACTTCCATCTGAATCACTCGAAGTCCTCGGGGATGCCTGCGGACCTCTCCCCCAGGTCGAAGCACCCTATGGCCGCCACCGCGCCGATCACTCCCTTCATGCCGGTGACGCTGATGATCTGGACCCCGTACCGGTCCGCCACGCGGATGGCGTCCTCCGGGGTGTACAGCACGGACTTGCAGCTCCATCCGAAGTCCCTGAGCCCCTCCGGGACGTCGAGGCCCTGGAACACGGTGATGACCGCGTCCTCGGAGTACGACTCCCTGCGGATGAAGTCCACCGCGAACTCGATGAGCGCCGGGATCTCCTCCTCCCTGACGGCGAAGGACACGGCGGTGGAGCAGCAGTTGGTGGTCTTGTTGGGGACCCTCGGGTTGAGCTGGATGATCTTGTGCTCGATGAAGTGGCCGATTGGACATTGGGCTCCCAGCTTCAGTGCCGCGACCCAGGACGCCCCCTGCTCCTTGGTGTCGGTGTCGTCGATGCCGATGACCACGCGCACCAGCTTGGGGGTGATGATGTCGACGTGGGCCCGGTGGGCCCCTCCCATCTTGAAGTCGTCGGGGTACTCGGTGCGGATGACGTCGGGGCACTGGGGGATGCAGGCTCCGATGCCCACGGACGCCCCGGCGATGCCGTACCAGGTGGTGCGGACCTCGTCCCCCTCCACCTTCAGGGCCTTCAGCCCCTGTCCCCCCATCTCGGTGGCCACGGGGCCGAAGTTCAGCTCCCGCTCCCCGATCACCGTGTCCATGACCAGCATGTTGGACTCCATGCGGATGTCCTCGATGACGCCCTTGGTGCGGCGCCGGTTGACGATGTCCCACTCGCCCGGTCCCTTGGCGATGCACTTCTCTATGATCCGGGCCCTCCCGGCGGACTCGTCCACCAGGGTGTAGAACCCGCGACAGAACATGGGGCCGTACCTCTCCTTTACCTCTTCCGGTGTCAGGACCTGGACCACGGTCAGTCCTCCCCCGTGTCCCAGTCCTCGGGGTCGGCGATGTCGATGGCGTCCGAGGGGACGCTCTTACACAAGTAGACCGTCCGGGCCGCCCTGCCGATGTCCGAGCCCAGGTCCATGCAGACCCCTGTGTCGATCACCAGGATCACGGGGTCCTCGGTCCTGACCGACCCGGCCCTGAGGGCGTCGCGGTAGGACCTGGAAAGGTGCACCATGGCACGGTCCGCCGGGTAGATGCCGGACTCCAGCAGGAGCTCGGCCTCCTCCTGGGTGGCGGGGTAGAACAGCTCGTCGGGGATGTTCTCGCAGTCGAGCCTGATGTCGAGGGGGATGGTGTGGCCGTATGTGGCGCGGATGTCGCCGCCGGATATGACGTACCTGCCCTTGGGGTCGGTGTCCACCAGGGCCTCCAGGTGCCTGGTCCTGAGCCAGTTCATGCGGGGGTTGCGGTCGCGGATCTTGGCCAGGACGTCGCGGACCGCCACGTTCCCCCTCGAATCCATGGGGAGCCCGAACTTCCCGTGCCTGAGGATGGCGGCCAGCGTCCTGCCTATCTTCTCGACCTCGTAGTCGGACATTATGAACTTGCCCTCCTCCCCGCAGACGGGGCACCTCTCGTACCTGAAGTAGCCGTGCTCCTCGCACTCCCTTATCATCTGACCACCTTTTCGGCCGCGCTGACCGCGTTGGCCATGAGCATGCATATGGTCATGGGGCCCACGCCTCCGGGCACCGGCGTGATGTACGAGGCCTTCCCGCTCACCGCGTCGAAGTCCACGTCGCCCACCAGCCTGCTGCCCTTGGGGTGCGTCGGGTCCTCTATCCTGTTGGTACCCACGTCGATGACCACCGCGCCCTCCTTCACCATGTCCGCAGTGACGAACCTGGGCTTCCCGATGGCCACGACGAGTATGTCCGCCTGCCTGGTCACGGCCGGGAGGTCGGGGGTCCTGGAGTGCGCGATGGTCACGGTGGAGTCGGCGCCCGGGCCCCTCTGGACCATGAGGGCGGCCATGGGCTTGCCCACGATGTTGCTCCTCCCCACGACGACCACGTGCTTCCCTGCGGTGTCGATGCCGGACCTCACCAGCATCTGCTGGACGCCGGCGGGGGTGGCGGGCAGGAAATCGGGGTCGCCGATGAGCATCCTCCCCACGTTGGAGGGGTGGAAGCAGTCCACGTCCTTCTCCGGGGAGATCGCCTCGATGACGGCCCCCTCGTCCAGATGCGACGGGAGGGGGAGCTGCACCAGGAACCCGTGTATCTCCGGGTCGGCGTTGAGCTCGGCGACCTTCGCCAGAAGCTCCTCCTGGGTGATCGTCCCGGGCATGACGACGGTCTTGGATTTCATCCCCAGGGACTCGCACATCTCGCCCTTCTTCCTGACGTAGACCTGCGAGGCGGGATCGTCCCCCACCAGGACCACGGCCAGCCCGGGGGTCACGCCCTTCTCCTTGAGGGCGGCGATCCTCTCCCTGAGCTCGCCGTAGATCTCCTCCGATACTTCCTTGCCGAGGATGAGCTTTGCTGTCACTTTTAGCACCGCCTGCAGGATGCCCCGTTCCCCCTATTATATCTATCGCGCGTCTGGTTGGCGCCGCCGAAGCACCCTGGGGCCTGCCGCACGGAGGCCCCTGGATCGGTTCCCGGACGTCTGGTACATATACATTGGTCTTGGATTCAACTCCAAATGTTTATCTACCCGTCCCGGCATCCACGGGCAGGCTCGGTACTATGATCTACAGTAACTATGAGGGAGAGGAGCTGTCGGCGCTCGGAATGGGCACCATGCGCCTGCCGGTGATCGACGGGGACGATTCGAGGATCGACGAGGCGGCGGTCCTCGAGATGGTGGACTACGCCATGGCCCACGGGGTCAACTACTTCGACACCGCCTACGGATACCACGGCGGGATGTCCGAGACCGTGATGGGCAGGGCCCTGGCCCGCCATCCCCGGGAGAGCTTCCACCTGGCGGACAAGTTCCCGGGCTACGACCTGTCCAACATGCCAAAGGTCAGGGAGATCTTCGAGGAGCAACTGCGGAAGTGCCAGGTGGACCATTTCGACTTCTACATGTTCCACAACGTGTGCGAGATGAACATCGACGCCTACCTGGACCCGCAGTACGGCATACACGACTACCTGACGGAACAGAGGAGGAACGGAAGGATCCGCCACCTGGGGTTCTCCGCCCACGGAAGCATCGAGGTCATGGAGAGGTTCATCGAGGCCTACGGCGACGACATGGAGTTCTGCCAGATCCAGCTGAACTACGTGGACTGGACCTTCCAGGACGCCAAGGGGAAGATGGAGCTGCTTCGGAGGCACAACATCCCATGCTGGGTCATGGAACCTGTCAGGGGCGGGAAGCTGGCCAGGCTGTCCCCGGAGCAGGAGTCCCTGCTCAGGTCCATGAGGCCGGACGAGGAGCCGGTCGCCTGGGCGTTCAGGTTCCTCCAGTCGCTGCCGGACGTGGTGGTCACCCTGTCCGGCATGTCCGACATGGAACAGATGAAGGCGAACATCTCCACATATCAGGAGGAGAGGCCGCTGACCGATGCCGAGATGGACGCCCTCCTGGAGATGGCGTCCGGCATGATCGGCAAAGACTCCGTCCCCTGCACCTCGTGCCGCTACTGCCTGAGCCACTGCCCCCAGGGCATCGACGTCCCCCGCATGATCGAGCTGTACAACGAGCACACCTTCACCGGCGGAGGGTTCATCGCGCCCATGGCGCTGATGGCCGTCCCCGCTGAGAGACAGCCCTCCGCCTGCATCGGGTGCGGGAGGTGCGCCGATGTCTGCCCCCAGCGGCTGGACGTCCCCGGGATCATGAGGGACTTCGCGGACAAGCTCGGGGCGTGAAGGCGGCCGGGACGGACCCGGTACGTGACAGTCACGACGGCATCCCGATCATAGGAACATCGTCATGTATATCGGGAGGTAGACGACGTCGCCGTCGACACGGAGGTCGCCGTGATGGATCACGTACGCCCTCCCGCCCTTCGGCATGTACTTGGCGATGAAACGGTCCAGTGACTTGTGCCTGGCCGAGTGGCCAGTAACCCAATATTAAAATCTATTTTGCAAAAGTACACACCGATATTGAAATCTTTGATGCCGAAGTATACACCCTCGTTGAAAACTCTCACATCCCCTCGACTCTCTGGTTCAGTCTTATTTTGATTTTCGTGTATAATTACACGAGATTTAATTTAAAATCCGTGTGGAATCACACGCATCTTAAATTGATTTTCGTGATACTTAAATACGAACGGATACTATAACGTATCATGCAGACCGACCTCCGCAGGAAGGCCTACGACAGGCTCAGGAAGTGGAAGGAGGAGAGCAACGGGTCCAGCGCGATGCTCATCAACGGGGCCCGCAGGGTCGGGAAGAGCCATCTCGCCAAGCAGTTCGCCGAGAGGGAGTACAGGGACCATGTCATCGTGGACTTCGCCAACGAGAACAGCGATCTGGCAACGGTATTCAGAGACTACAATGGGAACATCGA
Source organism: uncultured Methanomassiliicoccales archaeon (assembly GCA_964479785.1). Classification (GTDB taxonomy): domain Archaea; phylum Thermoplasmatota; class Thermoplasmata; order Methanomassiliicoccales; family Methanomethylophilaceae; genus Methanoprimaticola. The sequence continues at coordinate 2,840 of CAYZSQ010000006.1, read as the reverse complement.
CGACCTGGTGCTGTCACTGGAGGTGACCCTCGGTAGGACGCTGCCCGTGCGGGAGACCGTGATTGTCTTCGACGAGGTCCAGATGTGCCCGAAGGCCAGGCAGATGATCAAGTACCTGGTGGCCGACGGCAGGTTCGACTACATCGAGACCGGGTCCCTCCTGTCCATCAAGGCCAACATACAGGACATCGTTATCCCCTCCGAGGAGGACGAGCTGGACCTCATGCCACTGGACTTCGAGGAGTTCCTCTGGGCCGTGGGCGACGAGCTGACGGTCCCGTATCTGCGCGGATGCCTGGAAACCCTGAAGCCCGTGGGCGACGGGCTCCACAGGAAGATCATGATGCTGTTCAGGAAGTACATGCTTGTGGGAGGGATGCCGCAGTCCGTGGTCGCCTTCGTCGAGACCGGGAAGTTCGAGAGGTCCGAGGCGGAGAAGACGCGCATACTGAGCCTCTACCGCAGGGATGTCGGGAGGTTCGCGACCGGCTATTCCGCCAAGGTCCAGAGCATATTCGACGAGATCCCATCCAACCTGTCCAGGAAGGAGAAGAGATTCATGCTGTCGTCCATCAGCAAGAACGCCCGCAACCGGGAGTACGAGGATGCGTTCCTGTGGCTGGCGGACGCGATGATCGTGAGCCCCTGCGTCAACGCCACCGATCCCACCGTCGGCCTGTCGATGAATCTGGACATGACCACCCAGAAGCTGTACATGGCGGACACCGGCCTGCTGGTGACACAGTGCCTCAACGACGATGACGATGTGGATGAGGACCTGTACAAGTCCCTGCTCCTGGGTAAGATCGGGATCAACGAGGGGATGTTCGCCGAGAACATCGTGGCCCAGTGCCTCCGTGCCAACGGACGCAACCTGTTCTTCTACTCCAGACCCGCGAAGAAGGCCTCCCCGAACGGCGACGGGGACGAGAAGAGGCTAGAGATCGACTTCCTCATCCGCAGGAAGGGGAAGATCTGCCCGGTGGAGGTGAAGTCCGGCGACAGGCTGACCCATGCCTCCCTGGACGCGTTCGTGGAGAAGTTCGGGAAGCGCCTCGGTCAGCCCTACGTCCTCTGCATGAAGGACGTCCAGGAGAAGGACGGCATCGTCTACCTGCCGCTGTACATGGCGTCGGTGCTGTGAGATCGCACGGATGCGTCATCCGTCGACCTCGATCCTCACCTTCGGGACCTTCCCCCAGAACGCGATCCCCACCAGGACGGCCCTCCCCTCGGCTCCCAGCGCGTATCTGCGTCCACGAATCTGAGCCACGGCTTCGTCCGCGTATGCGTCCAGAACGGATTCCCCCGATGCGACCTTCAGCTCGATCACGATGTCCGGGATGCCCGGACGGGTGTGCCTGAGATACAGGTCGGCCCTGCCGTTCCCATGCTCGCGCTCCATCTCGACCTCGTACTGTGTGAGCAGTCCGCGCATGATCGTCAGCAGGAGCACCTCGTAGGGGAACCCGCGGTCCGTGCCCATGTAGGACGACCCCGCCAGGATGTCCCGGAGCGTAGTTTCTACCCTGGCCGCATCCGCATCCAGGATGGCGGCGCAGAAGGACGAGAATCCGCGCCCGTCTATCCGCACGTTTTCAGACACCATCCTGTCCAGGACCTCCATTACCTCTCCGTTCGGTATCGACAGCCTGTACATGCTCCCTTCCAGGGGCACCGCCTTCAGGTAGCCCGTCATCACCATGAGGGAGAACAGGTCCCCGTCCCTCTGCAGGTTCAGCTCCTCGTACGACATGGTGTCGTGGAGAGCGGATTCCACCGATGCCCCCGACAGGAGCGTCGTGAACACGGACATGTCCTCTCTGCCCATCAGCAGCCTGATGGGATTGTCCCTGCTGGTGCCCATCCAGTAGCTCTTCGGCACGAAACCGCTCTGGACGTACATCATCACACTGAACGGGTTGTAGACCTCGGCGTTCCCGAACCGGTACCCGTCGTACCACGAGCGGACCTCGTCGAACTTCTCCTCGTGTCCGAAGTACTTCAGTATCCCTCTCACCTCCGGCTCCGTGAATCCGAACCGCTCGTCGGAGATGGTGGAGAACACGTTGTCTACAGTGAGATTGTTCAGACCCGAGAACATGCCGGCCTTGGCCACCTGCATCACCCCTGTGATGTAGGCCATCTGGAGGGAGTCGTTGCTCTTCAGCGTGGACGACATGAACCTGCCGAGGATGGACAGGATATCCGATTGGGATCCCTTGCCGAACGCATCGGTTACCGCACGGTCGTACTCGTCGATCAGGACTATCGCCCTGCGCCCGTGATGTCTGTGCAGGACCTCCGTCAGCATCCTGATGGACCCTGTGATCTCGTCCCCTGACGCGGTGCGGGTGGCGACGCGTTCGTACGTAGTCCTTTCCGCCAGGGACATACCGTCGCTCTCCAGTATGTCCGTGAAAGGGTCCATTGCCCTTATCACGGACCCGTTCAGGGAATCCATCAGCGACTCGGGGGAATCGGGGTTGAGGTCCTTGAGATCGATTCTGACCACCGGATACGCGTTCCTGTGCCTGGAGTACTTCCCGAACTCGGAGATGGCCAGACCGTCGAACCAGTCATTTCCATCGTACTCGATGTTGAAGAACGCGTCGAGCATGGTGAGATTGGTGGTCTTGCCGAAACGCCGCGGGCGGACATACAGGAAGATTCCCATATCGTCCCTGTCCAGGATGTCCTTTATAAGCAGGGTCTTATCGACATAGTACTTGTCGTTCCCCCTCATATTCCGGAATGCCAGACCTCCGGTGTTCACCTGCTTCATGAATCTGAAACGTCCTGAGACTATGAAACCCTTGGGCTGAACAGGAAGGTGGGCA